>JBFZBA010000028.1:0-16562 GCA_041308705.1 Candidatus Altimarinota bacterium | reverse complement strand
TTAATCGCCTCTCTACATCAGCAGTTTCTCCTATATATTTCTTATTTTCGGCTGATTCAATAATGTAGCAATAATGAGTCATATTCTTGGTGGGAACGCTGGGAATCGAACCCAGGACCATCACCTTAAAAGGGTGCTGCTCTACCGATTGAGCTACGTTCCCAAGATATAATGTTCTCTATCTGCAAAATAGTGACAATGAAGGGGAATCGAACCCAGGACCATTCCCGCCTATGGCGGGGCTGCTCGGACTTTACTCCGCTTAGAGCTGAGGATTGAGCTAAATTCCCATCACGACTATCGTGGCGTGACTATATGAAAAAAAAATCATTTGTCTACCCTATTTTCTTGCTTGTTATTTGACCTATAGAGGAAAGCGTGTTATTGTAGTACAGTAATCCATCTTTATGCGTCGATATCTCCCATTTTTATTCCTCCTTTCCCTCATTCCTATGAGTGTTTCTGCTATTACAGTCAGCTGTAGTAGTATCGCAGAGGCATCGAGCTGTACTCGGTGTTTCCGGTTCGATCTCGCAGGCTCAAATGCAGCAAATAACATATTTATTCCTCGGTCTAGCATTCCAGCAGGTCAGCAAGAATATATCGACCTCACAAAGAGTACCATCTCTGGTACGACCTATCAGGGCGCGAGTGTCTCTCCAACAGGGAATATCACCAATAATTTTGATCGTTTTGCGAGTGGACCAAATGTGACAGCATCATGGGCATGGGCAAAGACCAAGTCGGGTCAAGGTGTCGTCCGTGGCAATATCCCGACAACTGTCGATGCAACCAAGCCAGTTTATGGTATCAGATATACAGCTGTTTCGCACCTCAAAAACCAAGCTGCTCCCAATGCAATTGTTCCAAATACTGAAGTAACCCAAGTTTCTTGTGACTTCTTCTTCGTGAAGGCACAGGCTAGTATCTGTGGTAACGGTATCCGAGAAGGGGCTGAACAGTGTGATGACGGAAATACCAACAATAATGATGCTTGTTCGAATTCTTGTCGTACTCCTGTCTGTGGTAATGGTGTCCGAGAAGGCAGTGAACAATGTGATTTGTGATCCAATAATGGTAAACCCGGTTCTCCTTGTACGAGTCAGTGTCTCAATGCAGGCGTTACTGCTGTCTGTGGTAACGGTGTAGTTGAGCCTGGGGAACAATGTGATGACTGAAATTCGAGTAACACTGATACTTGTTCTACAAGTTGTAAAATTCTCGGTGGAGGGGGTCCACAGTGTCAAGTAAAAGCATTTCATTCTTATGGGTCTATTCCTCTCACGACGACACTCTCATGTAGTGGTGCTCAGCCAGGCCGTACAGTCATTATCATTACAAAAAATAATACTCTCGTAGAAAGTTCTGAGACATCAAACAAAACTTTTACCTTCAACCAAGCTGGACGATATACTATCCGTTGTTACCCTGATGCGGCTAATAACCAAGCCAACTCGTGCACGACCGTTATTAATGTGAATGGTGTCTGTGGTAATGGTATAGTTGAGCCTGGAGAACAGTGTGATGACGGTAATACTAATAATTATGATACTTGTTCAAATTCTTGTCGTATTACTGGCTCACTCTGCGGTAATGGTATACTCGATGCAGGAGAACAATGTGATGATGGTAACCATAATAATAATGACACCTGTACAAACATCTGTCAGTCAAGTACACCAAATGCTGGTCCTATGGGCATGATGGTAGCACTTATGATGACAGCATTTATAGGAGCACTCAGCATCGTCTATTATCGTTCACGCCGACAATCATAGTTCTTCGTAGAGTTATTTCATCTGCCACAGTTCTGACCTATGCACACACTCTTTTCCAAGCATTATCCGGCATTTGATTATCATGAACATCGTGGATTGACGGACCATCTTCGTGAGAAATTAGCAACAGAATTTCATATTCATGAGGATGATCTCGATGATATGTATTCTCCGATGCAGCTCTCAAAATTTGAAATACGAAAAAACTACGCATATTTCGCTCTTCAGTTTGCTGATAAAGATGTCTCGAACCGTATCAGTACTCAGCAGATCCACTGTTTTGTGAGTCCGAAATTTCTCTTTGTCATTGATGAAGATAATTTCATCGGAGTCAAAGAATTTGATCGAATGCGTAATCATCTCGTAGATAAAGAAAATTATAACAGTTTCGACCTCTTCTATGAGCTCCTCGATATTTCGGTAATCCGCATGTTCGGACTTCTGCATGCGATTCATAGTCGTGTGCGTGTCATGGAATCCACTATTTTTTCTGAGGAGCACCTGGCAAATGATCAGATATCCGAAATCCAGGATATCAAAAAAAATATCATCAATTTCAAATCCCTCCTCGTCCCTCTGTATGATATTCTCGAAGAAATCACCCTCAAACACACTGAGCTCATCGATGAAACTGGAAAAGAAGCTGTAGATGATTCCCTGGATAAAATCAAGAAACTCATAAATCGTCTCGATAATTTCCGAGATACTATGAAGCTCCTCACAGAGACCAATGAGATGATTATCGCACGAAGTACGAATCTCACAGTAAAAGTCTTAACATTTGTCAGCGTTCTTCTCTTGTGACCAAGTTTAGTGGCTGCTTTTTTTGGTATGAATGTTCATTTTTGATGGATCACAGGACTCTCAGAAAATGGGAGCATACTTCCTATGTCTATCATTATTACAGGGATGCTCGTGTTCACTTTTTTTATGTTTTTGTTTTTCCGCTCAAAGAAGTGGATTTAAAAAACATTTTATTGTATTTCGGAAGCAGTTTTGAGTTGGTTTCGCAGATTCTGCACTTCTCGTCTGAGCTGGAGAGCTCTATCGGGATCATTTGTTTCTTCGAGAACTTCTAGCTCGAGCTTTTCTATTCTCGCTTGTATCTTTTCGGGAGTGAGTGATGGTTCTCGATTGGTAATCTGATTGATGACCTGAGATCCCAGCTCGGAGGGGATAACTCCCGCTACTCATCGCTTCTGTAATCTCGCATAGAGGAGACCACCTGTGAGACAGAGGAGTGCTATTATCCCGTAGACAGAATAGCGGAGGATGTGTCGTGATTTCTTTGCCATAGATGTATTATATAGACATTTACAAAAACTACCAAATCTATCGTATCACCTGAAAATCAGTTCTCGCTATTTCTCGCCATCGTGGGTCCTTTTCCTGGAGTATTGCGAGCACCCCAGCATAGTGGAGAGCACCATAATGGATGTAGATGTTTGGAACAGGGGACTCTATGATTGCTTCTGCGAGGATAGTATTTCTCTTGTCGAGAATGATATCAAATATCGGGAGTTGCGCCTTGAGATTTTTCTCGAGTGCAGGATTTGTATAGGTACGCAGGAGGATATTGAGAAATCCACGAGAGATGATATGCAGTGTTCTTTTTTGAAATTCATTGAGTTCTGGATATTTTTCTGCGAGTTGTACGAAGAGATCGTTTTCGAGAGGCAGGGGAGCGCCGATTTGTGCTTCTCGAGCAAAGGCAATTATCTCATCAGTGGAGATGTCAAGATTGGTACTCGGGATAATATCCTTGTACCGCTCGATGTCCTGGAGTGCTAGTCAGCTCATCTGCGCGAAGACTTTATACATTTTTTCAGATACTTCTATCCCTGTCAGACGACTCAATTCTGTGACACTTTCTGCAGTTCATGACTCGACTCCTTCATAGAAAAATACAAATTCTCTCCCGCGGAGATTTTCCATATCTCTCTGTATCTCGTCGTAGAAGCTCGCGGATCCTATGTGCATCATAGATTGAAAAATTACTGTTTTCTCTCCATTACTGATGGTGATTTTTGGGATGGTTGCCGGAGCCGTGTTATTGGTAAATTGGACGACACCCAGGAGTATCCACGGTATGAGCCATATGAGACAGACGAGCCATGCCCATCCTCTGAGAAAATCTCGTAAAAATCTCTGTCAGCGAGACCGGTGATTGTGCTTACCAAATATCATACCCACGAGTCCGAGTGCGAGACCTCCTCCGACCATGAGGATGATAGAGAGGGGTATAAAGGCGAGAAATGTCGCAATACCAATCCATGATCCCAGCGACCAGCCGAGCCAGACATTGGCAAAGAAGGTAGAGAGAAGTAAAAAATAGAGTATCATTGTGATATATTAGAGTTTTTCTGTTGCACTATTTTCAGAGAAAAATGTGCGGAGTTCTGCGAGGATAGCATCGTAGGTTGCTTGGTCTTTTCCTTCTAGGGCGACCTTGAGAAGTGGCTCTGTTCCGGATTTCCTCACACAAAACCACCAGTCAGGAGCCTCGATGCGTACTCCGTCGATGGTGATGATTGTGTGCTGGGCGTAGCGTACTTTGAGAGCTTCGATAAGTTCATCTTTTTTCTCGGTGATGAATTGCAAGACTTGTCCGCGAGCGTAGGTGTTGAATTCTGCAATCAGAGCGGAAGCATTGTCATAGTTTTCGAGAGCCTTCAAGAGATAAAAAAGTCCTGCAAGAGGCATCTCGATAGTTCCATATTCTTTGAAGAGGAGATGTGTCGATACTTCACCAGCGAGAAGACCGTTTGATTCTATGACTTCTCGGACGAATGATTCTCGACCGACGCGCGTCACGCGGAGCTCTCCACCATACTGTTTCACGACATCACCCACGATCCTGCCACAGAATACTTCCTGGAAAATTGTCTTGCTCCCAAGTCTCTCTGCAGTGCCATCTGTCAGGAGTTGTTTTCCGATGATGGCGAGGAGTATATCACCTGTGACGACGACTCCTTCTCGTGTCACCATACCAAATCTATCTGCATCACCGTCGAATATAAATCCGAAATCGCTTCCATTTTTTTGTATTTCCTCGATAAGGGGTTTATAATTCGCAAAACGAGAAGTGTCTGTGTCGTGGGCAGGGAATCTACCATCAGGATTCGTAAAGATATGGATAGCATTCTCTCAGAGTACTTCTCTCAGAAATACTTGTTCGAAATGTGAGGCAGCACCATGACTATAGTCGATGGTGATTTTTGGAATTTTTTTGAGGGTTTGAAATTTAGCCCTGATGTCTGCGAGGAGAGAGATGATTCTGGTATCTGTATAGGGGAGAATCCCTGGAAATTCTGTCCCTTCTGGAGTGCTTGATTCGTATTTTTCAAAGAGGCTTCTGAGTTCAGAGGATTTGATAGAGAGGCATTTATTGTCCACGATTTTGATACCGACATATTCACTCGGATTATGTGAGGCTGTGAAGAGACACGCACAATCATAGGTATCAATAGCGGCATAATACGCCATCGGTGTCGAGCAGACTCAGTATCGGTATTGTGGGAGAGAATCATCGAGTCCTATCACTGTCACTTCCAGTACTCCAGCACTTTTCATCCCGCGGAGAAATTCATCAATCAGGATATTATTTGCTTCTCGGACATCGGAGCTGATGAGGATTTTTGGAGTTCCGTATTTCTCGATGAGATGGAGTCAGAGAGCGTACCCCATGATACGACCGAATTGTTCATTGACTTCTGATTGCCAGATACCGCGGATGTCGTAGGTTTTAAATGCTGAGAGGGAGTACATACTGAGTTATATATTTTGAGAAAAAGTAAAAGAAAAAGTAAAACAGCGGAATTATCTCTTTACATCAATCTTGATGTCTTCGGTCATTTTCGCTCCATTGAGGAAAATTTCAATATCATCGCGATTTTTTGCTATATTCATTTTGGTTTTCAGTTGTTCGATAAATACCCGGGGAGGATCTACTTTTTCCATTTCTCGCTCTCGTGTTTCTGCGAAAAACTGTCCACACAAAAATGATGCTACCATGAGCACTGCTATGAGAAAAGATGAGCCTAATTTTTTCATTGGAGTTGGTGAGCGAGCAGGACATTTGAGAGGAGCATCGCTATAGTCATTGGTCCCACACCTCCAGGAACGGGTGTGATATCAGCAATGTCACAAATACCAGCAGTATCACAATCACCAGAGAGTTTTCTTCCTTCATCGTCTGCGACATTGATGCCTACATCGATGACGAGCGCACCTGGCTGTACCATATCTGCGGTGATGAGATGTTTTTTGCCCACAGCGGAGATGATAATATCAGCATTTTTGGTGTGTGCACTGAGATTTTTCGTACGGCTATGACAGATAGTGACTGTCGCTCCAGCGTTTAAGAGGAGCATGGAGAGAGGTTTTCCGACTATTGTACTTTTTCCTATCACGACGACATCCTTTCATTCTACTGTTCAATAATTTTCAATAATTTTCATAATGCCTTTCGGAGTCCCAGGTACCAGTCCTGATTCGTCACCACTGTAGAGACGAGCTATATTAGTGCTCGAGAATCCATCCACATCTTTCAGTGGATCAATAGCATCAAATATTTCCTGCGCTGGAATAGTCTCTGGCAGAGGGGATTGTACGAGTATGCCGTGGACTGTCTCGTCTGCATTGAGTTTCTGGATGTCATTTGTTAGGCTTGATTGACTTGTAGTATCAGGTAGATGAAGGAGGGCTGTTTTGATACCGATACTCTCGCAGGTTTTGATTTTGTTTCGGACATACACCTCACTCGCACTATTATTTCCCACCATGATGATGGTGAGACTGGGAGTTGTCTTCAGACCTTTCACAGCTTCTCCGATTGTTCGGATGATACTGTCGGCTGATGTTTTGATATCGAGAATCATTACTTGAGGAGACTGGCTAGGAATGGTACACCCATGACCATGAGTATATCGAGGACGATAATGAGTATCAATGGTGCGAAATCTATCATCCCCACTCGTGTCGGAAATATCCGTCTCGTGAGATCATAGAGTGGGCGCGTGATACTATTGAGCGGCCCTATCACGATATGGAGACCGAGGAGCGTGAGCCAGCTCAGGATGACATCGAGGATGACAGCCCAGTAGAGAATACGCAAGAAAAACGCTAACCCAGCGAGGAGGTAGAGTGCGAGGAGAGTCATGATTTAGGCGAGATGTTTATTGAGAAGTGCGACGAGACTTGCTTTGTCTGAGAGGCCAACAGTTTTATCAACGAGCTGACCATCCTTGAAGATGAGGATTGTGGGTATACTCATGACGCCGAATTTGCCTGCTATATCTCCAGAAGCATCGACATCGAGCTTTGTAATATTTGCCTTGCCTTCGTATTCGTGTGCGAGCTCTTCGATGACAGGAGCTATTGCCTGGCATGGTCCACACCAGTCAGCGTACATGTCGACGAGTGTGACGCCAGTAGCGATAGTCGTGTCAAAATCAGAGGATGTGAGAACTTTTGTCATAGATTTTTTAAAGAAAAAGTAAAAGTAAAAGAAAAACACAGGATTTTTCCTTAGTTGCAAGAGTATTCATTTTTTCTTCTTTTGCAAATTTTTAGCACCTAGAGTTATCGGGTGCTAGGTTCTGTCTTATTTTTTCTGAGGGTTGGTATTTCCATTGATTTTTTTGCAAATCTTTATAGTCTCTTCTCTATGAAAATCATCTTTGTGACAGGGGGCATCATCTCTGGTTTAGGAAAGGGTGTGACGGCCTCATCGATAGGTCGTCTTTTAAAATCATCAGGGTATTCTATCAACATGATGAAGATAGATCCGTATCTGCAAGTAGATGCAGGCACGATGTCACCCTATGAGCACGGTGAAGTCTTCGTGACAGAGGATGGTGCTGAGACTGATCTCGATGTTGGTAACTACGAACGGTTCGTCGATATAGAACTCAATAAAGAATCCAATCCTACCACAGGAAAAATCTATCTCACCGTCATTGAAAACGAGCGACGCGGTGATTATCTCGGCAAGACTGTCCAGGTCATCCCACATATCACTGATGATATCAAGCGACGCATCACCTGACAGGCAGCAAAAGCCGACATCTGTATCGTCGAAATTGGTGGTCTCGTGGGAGATGCGGAGAGTCCTGTATTTATCGAGGCTATTCGTCAGATTCGTAAGGATATAGGGAGAGATAGTGTCTGCTATGTTCATGTCGTACCACTTCTCTACATCGATGTCTCGGGGGAATTCAAAACCAAGGCTATCCAGCTCTCGACTCGTCAGCTCCGAGAGGCTGGTATCCAACCTGATATCCTCGTATCGCGTTGTCCAAAGCCTATGCCACAGGAATTGAAGCCAAAAATCTCGATGTTTACAGATGTTGAGGAGTCAAATATCATCGAAGCTGTCGATGCGCGGACTATTTATGAAGTACCTCTTCTCTTTCAAAAGCAAGGGCTCAAAGAAATCATCGAAGACACGCTCCACCTCGAGCATCGTGCAACTGATCTCACCGATTGGCAGAAATTTGTCGATAATATCGTCTCACCAGAAAAGGAAATTCACATCGCCATCGTCGGGAAATACGCAGAGCTCGAGGATGCCTATATGAGTGTCCGTGAAGCCCTCGTCCATGCTGGTGCGAAGTACGCGACAAAGGTCCGCCGTCACTGGATCAATGCAGAAGAAATAGAATCAAATCCATCACTCCTTCAGTCTCTACAAGACAAGGGTGAGCTCGACGGCGTCATAGTTCCGGGAGGATTTGGATCACGGGGCATTGAGTGAAAAATTGCCGCTATTCGATATGTTCGAGAAAATAATATTCCATTCCTCGGTATTTGTCTTGGTCTCCAGCTCTCTGTCATAGAATTTGCTCGCAATGTGTGTGGTGTGACGGATGCCACCTCGACAGAATTTGAAAAACCGGGGACGCCATTTATCGACTACCTCCCAGATCAGAATGAGTCTATTGCAAAAGGTGGAACGCTTCGTCTCGGACATCAGGAAGCAGAAGTAGTAGAAGGAAGCTTGATTTATAGGTTGTACGAGGCTTCGGGACAGTTAAAAAAATCAGAAAATGCCCCCTTGATAAAGGGGGAATCAAAGGGGGATTTTGAAAACGGAACAATCCCCCCTACCCCCCTTTATCAAGGGGGCAAGGCTACAATTTCTGATCGTCATCGTCATCGCTACGAAGTGTCACCAGATAAACACGAAACTCTTCGCTCGAACTGACTCGTCCTCTCAGGCACATCGCACGAGGGCAGACTCGTCGAATACATCGAAAATCCTGCGTGCACATACTTCGTGGCCACGCAGGCTCATCCAGAATTTAAATCTCGCCCAGGTACACCGCATCCACTCTTTGATGGACTCGTGAAAGCGTGTCTTTAGTTACTTGCCCTAGATATTGCTTCGCCCAACATAGCTCTTTCTTCAAGACTTAAAGATACTAGTGTTATTTCATGATGAGTGTCTGTTGTTTCTGCTTCTTGTTTGTTTCATGGTTGCATCTTCTTTTTCCTTTTGCGAGATAGAGCAATATTGACCAAACCGGTTATCGAAAATACTATAGATACCACTCATGCTATTTTTGCATCCTTTTCAACAGCTGCGTTCAACATTACTAGTGCGCTACCAACAGCTCAGATAAAACTTCATTCTCTAATTATTTCATCTCGTAGTTCCTTTTGTTTCTCCATTTTTGCAACGGGTGGTTCATATGAGGTAGACTCTGTTTCCATTTCTGGAGCTGAAGATTCATAACCTGTGATATCATATTGGATAATATCTCATGCTCTGTTGGCTCAGGCTATCACTCTCTGTATTCAGAGTGGAAGAGCTCCCCGTGTTTCTGTGCTGAGTGATTCGATTTCTATTGGCATAAATAAAAATTATTCTATACTGACACTAGATTCTAGTCCAATATCATAAATGTCAAATAACGATCCAATACATACTCTCGGTGAAGTGTCTCGTGCTCTCTTTGATGGGCATGATGATGCAGTGTATTCGAATCAGTTTGAATATGGAGTGAGTGAATCTGTCGTACGAAAAATATGGGAACAAAACAAAGAGCCTGAGTGGATGCTCGAAAAGCGGTTGGCAAGTCTTCGTGTGTTTCAGGAAAAGGCCATGCCGAAATGGGGGCCAGATTTATCGAAGCTCGATCTCACAAAAATCTGCTATTATGCGCGACCAGAAGGTGCTTCAAATGCAAAATCTTGGGATGATGTACCTGATAAAATCAAGAATACTTTTGAACGACTTGGTATACCAGAAGCTGAAAGAACGATGCTGGCAGGAGTTGGAGCACAGTACGATAGCGAGGTAGTGTACCATAATCTGCGACAAGAACTTCGTGACCAGTGAGTCATCTTTGAGGATATGTCCGTAGCTGTGAATGAACACGCTGAACTCGTACAGAAATATTTCATGAAACTCATACCAGCCAGTGACCATATATTTGCCGCTCTCCATGGTGCTGTGTGGTCTGGCGGTACATTTCTCTATGTTCCAAAAGGGGTAGAAATATCAGATCCTCTTCAGGCGTATTTCCGTATGAATGTGAAGTCGGGTGGGCAATTCGAGCACACGCTGATGATCATCGAAGACGAGGCAACAGCACACTATATCGAGGGCTGCTCTGCGCCGAAATATGATACTCCGAGTCTGCATGCTGGAATGGTGGAGATATTTGTCGGCAAAAAAGCGAAGATGCGCTATACCTCTGTCGAGAACTGGTCTATTGATACCTACAATCTCAACACCAAGCGTTCAGTCGTTCAAGAAGAGGGCTATATGGAATGGGTAGGGGGAAACTTCGGAAGTGGTGTGACGATGCTCTATCCGTGTACTATTTTGCAGGGACGCAAGTCTTCTTGCGATCATCTCGGAGTCGCCTTTGCCAATGCTGGACAAAATGTCGACGGCGGAGCAAAAGTCATCCATATCGGTGAGGACACTTCATCCAATGTTATCATGAAATCCCTCTCAAAATGAGGAGGACTATCGACTTATAGAGGACTTCTCGATATACAGCCGTCAGCTCATAATTCAGTCAGTCGCATAGACTGTGATGCTCTTATCCTGGATTCACTTTCAAAAAATGACACGATTCCTGATATCCGTGTCCGTAATGCCAGCTCCATCTGTGCTCATGAGGCGAGTGCTGGTCGTATCAGCCCAGAACAGCTCTATTATCTGCAGAGTCGATGAATTGATGAAGCCTCGGCAAAGGCTATGATTATCAACTGATTTATTTCTCCTATTGTAAAGGAGCTTCCTCTGGAGTACGCTGCAGAACTCAATGCCCTCATCGCTTTGGAAATGGAGGGAAGTGTTGGCTAGGCAGCTCTTTTGAAAATTCTCCAGAATTTATTTCTCGATTTTTCTATAGTTACTGGAGTGTCTGGTGCTTGAGCTTGTCTTTCTGCTTTTTCTTGTAGTTCACAGGCAGTGTGAATCTGTCCAGCTATCTCTCGAAGGCTTTCTAGGAAGTCTCTATCACGATGGAGGTCTTCTTTTCGTAGTATTTGCAGAAAAATAGCCATAACTATCCCCAAGAGTTCATTTTCTGATTTATGAGCCATGATTCCTTCGCTAAATGCAGTATTTGAGAGTTCTCGAAATCTCTGCAATATTTCCTCCTTTGTTTCTGTTTTCTCTATGTGTAGTCATTCGTCTGTACTCGTAAAGGGTGTATCGTTCATAATATATGATGATTCATACCAATATAATTGTGTCAGTCTGGAAGTCAACTGAACATAAAAAAATCGCCCAAAGAGGGCGATAAGTCTGGTATTGGTTGGGGAGGAGATATACCTTGATTGGCATATCGAGTAGGGGAATTCCGACCCAAGTCGGAATGAGTCAACCCGAATCCGCCGTGGCGAATGAGCGGTGAGAATCCCTCTTTGATAAAATTTGCAGTTCGACTCACTCTGTTCGCTCACTACATTCGATTTTGTGTAGATTGGTCGAAGACCATGAGTGAGGACACACTTTTGTAGAACAAATAATGTTTCGTGTCCAAATCGAATGGTTGGGGATAAGGGATTCGAACCCCTGATGGCGGAGTCAAAGTCCGCTGCCTTACCACTTGGCTAATCCCCAACATAGCCCTATCGTATGAACTTTCCCCATTTTTCAAATTTTTTTGACAAAAACCCCGCATGCTCTACAATGCCCCAGTTCCTCGGTAGCTCAGTGGTAGAGCAGTTGGCTGTTAACCAATTGGTCGTAGGTTCGAATCCTACCCGGGGAGCCATTCTGTACAAAATTAAAAACACTCCATCTGGAGTGTTTTTTGAAATAGTTCATCAAAATTTTCTAGCATCCCCCGCTGCAGCAACAGGATTTTGTCTCGGGCATTTGATCGGGGGAGATTTTGCATTTATCTGGTGCGAGACAATTCGTCTGTTTCGGTGTCAGTAAAAAAGTATTATCACGGAAGAGGAGGCCGTATTTCTCAATCGTTGCCCCCTGGTATTCTACCTCGACTTCCAGGTCCTCACTGCCGATAGATTTCTCACACAGAGCGATGATATCGAGGAGTTTCTGAGGCTGGAGGCGATGATCGACATCTCGTGCATTCCACAGCTGGAAATTGACGACTTTCTCCGTCCTCTCTACTCCGCCACAATCCACGAAGTGTTTCGTGATGACTCCCACTTCTGTCACATGAAAATGCTCAGGAACTGCGGATCCATCGGGGAGTATAAAGTGGATATCCTCAAGTGCGGGAAGAATGTTTTTGATGTCAGAGAGTTTCATAGGCGTGATAGTATTATTATGGTGTTGCATGATTAGATCTTGCATGAGAGGATAAAGGTATAGATAGAGTCGAAATCAAAGCCAAAATCATCAGTAAGTACTGGACGGAGATCGGTGGTAATTTGTCGTACGAGCAATTCTCTATTTTCCTCCAGGGTATAGAGATATTCTACTTCTCCGAGCTTATCTCTGAGAAGTCCTCTGAATGCCTCACTCGCAAAGTCAAAGTCCGAAAACTCGCGCACATACCAGATATCAAAAAAATCCCTGATAGCGGGCTCTCATCTCGTGAGAGCTGCTCGCATCTTTTCCGCGAGTGCCTCTGTGAGATCGATACAAGTGAGAGAGTGCTCAGAAAAAATATCTTCTCCGAGAATTGCATCCTGGAAAATTGCTCGAATCGGTAGTATCTTGGGCGGTAAATGAAGCTGGCTCTTCAGGGATATGTCTATCTTGATAGTCTGTACTGAACTATCGAGGACGGATTCATACTCAAAGGAAAACATGGCAAGACGATATTCGTCAAACTTTGTCCGTTCATCCTGAAGCGTGAGGCCGAGTTTCTGGAGTTCAGAAACCATGGTATTCTCATACTGTTTCAGGAGAGTCTTGCGGGCAGTACGACCGATATCAGCATTGAGGACGAAATCCAGGTCTTCACTGAGTCGAAAATAAGGAAAGTACACCTTATTCAGACATGTTCATCACTTGAATACGAGATGAGGAAATATCCCAGAGAACCGTATGAGAATGAGCGTCAGGATGAAGTCTTTCTCATACTTGTATGCGAGTCCTGAACTCTTCCCAAGTCCCTGAATCATAGTGATAAAATCACCCTTATTCATATTTGGGTACTTCGGGAGAAATGTTTGGATTTTTTCTAAATACATGATTTTTTTATGAGAGCTTGGAGGGATTTGGAAGTATTTTTCTCGGAGAGCTGTATGAGTACTTCTTTTTGTATATTTTTTGGGAGATGAGGAAATACCTTTCCTTCACGAATCATCTGGATATAGGCACGCTCGGGGGACATAATAGCATATTCGTACTCGTCCACACCCTCTCTCTGTATCCCATAAAAAAAACTCTCACGCTGTCGTATGAAGTCATAGCGTATGCCTGCGATTTCTTTTGATCCAGAAATCCGAGTATTATAGAGAGTATATACTTCAGCAATCTGCTCAGACAGAGAGTAGCGGTTGTATACTGACATCCCACCAAATACATAGAGTTCGTCCCCCATATAGAGTCCTCAGACGACAAATGGATTGATAAATTCTCGGCTTTTACGATTGAGATACCACTTTCCTCGCTTTATCGGTTTGACGATATCGAGATTGCAGAGCTGCTTAATCGTGTAGTTCGGAGCAAATTTGTCCAAGATTTTTTGTAGAAAAACCGCATCTATATAGGGCTTCCTATAGATATCGAGCTTTTCTCGGACGAGTGCGATGATATTCTTTGTTTCCATATGATATGTAGTATAGATAGCATATATATTGTATCTTTTTTAACTACAATTGCAAATCTATTTATTCCGGAAAAAGTCTCCCATCAAAAGTATGATGCAAAAGTACTATATCTCTTCTATGTCAAAAGCATCATTACTGATATCTTCTTCTAGTATATCCAGATACACTTCGAGCGCTTCCTTGAAAGCAGGATTTTTGATAGTCACATTTTCGCCTATTTCATCATCTTTATCTCGATAAAAGAGGAAAAATCTATCTCCTGTTTCAGTCTCCAGGAGAAATACGATGCGCTTTGCCCCTGATTTGCTCGTCGCATAGACTTTTATGAGCTGCGTCGACGGAGGTATATCTCAATGTATCGGATCATAAATATCCTTCTTGCACGAACGCAAAATCACCTCCATATCGTGCGCATCTGGATGTTTTCAGAGTTCTTTCTTTTTGATTTTATGTGAGAAAATTAGCTTCATCGTTTGGTTTTCCAGAGAGCTCCAATACTATCCATCTTCTTCTGAGTCTTTGCGTCAACCTCGATACGCTCGTATTTCCCCATTACCTGCGTACCTATGGTGATACGACCCTCTGCATAGTCTCTGAGGAGCATACGAGCTACCGCAGACACAGACAGCTGGTCCACTTTTGCTCGCTTGGAAGCGGCATCTCTTATTTTTTTATCAATGGTAAATGTTGATTGCGTCATAGATATAATTTTATATATAGAAATTATATCAAAATGATATAAAAAAGCAATTTTTTATTTGAGATGTGGTGGCAGGTGGTGAATCACATCTGCCATTTTGGTAGCACGAACGAGGTCGACCGTGAGCTCTTCTCCGAGATGTACCGGATGACTCGCAAACCAATACTTCCAATGTATCGAAAGTTTGGAAAAAAGTGCCACATCTTCGCAGATACGATCGACGAGTTCACGCGTATCGTCGACATTATTGATCGTGTATGTCTCTAGGTCTCTGTCGGGTGATGATGAAGGGGAGTGCATAGGTAAAATTGTAAGTTATTTCAACAATCATTTTCTATCATTTTGTTTTAGTTTTTTTTCTGCTTCTCTTCGTTTTTCAATTCGTTTTAGATCTTCATGCGGACTGAGCTCTTCTGGAGTGATTCATCGCTTGAGAAGAGTGTTTCTTGTAGCCTTACTATTATCGACGAGCTCTCGCTCTAGGTTTCATTTTCATACAATCTGCTTTTCTTTGATATTATGATCTGTCATAGCATAGATGAAATCTTTGGCTCGAAGCTCAACTTCGCTATCAAAATCTGCAAGCGCTCTTTTCTCTGGAATTCATCGTCTGTGCTTGAGTGATTTGACCGAGATATTATAGAGTGCCGCGATTCATTTATTCTTGAAAGTGGCAAATTCTATAGGAAGCTGGATACCTCTATGATAGACTGTCTCTTCAATTTTTGCTTCATTTTCTCTGAGTTTTTTTCTTGCCTCCAATCTTTTGCTTTCCTCTCATCTTTGCTCTTGTATTTCCTGTTTTCTTGCTTGGCTCGCGAAGTAACTCTTCGCAAGTGCAATCTCAGGAAAACGACTGTCACCATTGAGGGCTATGAGATAGCACGCATACCGAGTGAGGAGATAGTTTTCTCATGGTCGTCCCTCTTTTGGAGTTTTTCCAGCCTCCTGGAAAAACTCTTTCCCATCGAGGAAGTGATCACGAACAACGCCTCCACTATTCACACAATTCTCTTGGGCTTTTTTGATCACGAGACTAAATCTCTCCCATTTTTTGTACCCGAGAGGTTTCATCAGATCCCGAGCACTCCAAAACTCAAATCCTGTCTCATCCTGTCTTTTGATGTCTTCAAATGTTTTTTGGACTATGGCGGTGATGTCGAGCATAAAAGATAGGTTAAAAAGGTGATTGTTTCATGCACACATTTTATGCAAAGAAATATCCTTTGCAAAAGATTTTTCAGAAAAAGTATTTTTCCGTGAAAGGTTGAAATTATGCTTTGATTCTCTTACTTCAGTCGTGCAGGGAGGTGGTGAATCACATCTGGCATTTTCGTAGCGCGGACGAGGTCGACAGTGAGCTCTTCTCCGAGATGTACCGGATGACTCGCAAACCAATACTTCCAATGTATGGAAAGCTCAGAAAAAATCGACACATCTTCATGGATACGATCGACGAGTTCACGAGTATCGTCGACATTATTGATCGTGTATGACTCTAGGTCTCTGTCGGGTGATGATGAAGGGGAGTGCATGGAATAATTCTAATTTTTTTGAAAGGTAAACAAGCTTATTCTTAGCGTCTAGTCCATTATACACTTTTTAGTTTGTGTCTAGTATTTTTATAAATAATAGACACAAATGGATTTTGTAGCTATTGGCAATTTTTGAAATACTCCCTACATTAAAGGGCCAAGTGCAAAAGTGAACGTATCAAATTGGTAGCTAAAATTCGTGACTTTTACTCACATTTCTTGTATCATTGTATCGGTGGTTTTAAATTGTACAAAACTTCTCGTGGAGTTTTCCATCACAAACACTTCATCGGTGTATCATTCAGAGCTTTAACAAATCGTTGAAGCTCT
>JBFZBA010000027.1:0-14382 GCA_041308705.1 Candidatus Altimarinota bacterium | reverse complement strand
GACCCATGTGCTTGAGTGATGCGAGTTGAATTTGAAGCTTGGCTTCCGGGGTTTTGGCGTGTCGTTGAAAAATTTTTAAAATCAAATCCACCCTATCCCACGCCTGGAGCTTCATTTTTCGCTTTTCTATTTCTTGAATAATAGCATATATTTGCCTCGCTTTGAGGATATTTCCGATGATAAGTGTATCAGCCTGGAGTGCCTCTGCGAGGTCGAGCACTTCTTCGAGCTTCCCCTTTCCAACATAAGTCCTGTAATCAGGCTCGTCTCGCTTTTGAAGAGTCTGGAGCACCACAACACCCTGGTAAGTGGAGACCAGTTTTTGGAGCTCGGCTATTCGGTCATCGAGACTGTATCCAGCGAGCAGAGAAGAATCTTTTGGAGCTATGTCCAGGAGTATCGTACGCATAGAGGATATCATAGGGAGAAATATTTTTATTCAAAATTTGTATTCTCATAAAAAACATGGTATTATGATAACACTATGAATACAACTGCCCCGAAACATACGGCGACTTATAGCTTCACGACTTGCAAGAGATGTGGCTACATCATCGCAGCAGAAGAAGAACTCTGCGAAGATTGTCAGAATCAGACAGAGACAAATCCATCACTTTTTAAATAATTATTATATGGAAGATATTTTTAATGAATGAACCGAGCTAGGAAAACCCTTTACCACGGACCATAACGGACTTCTTCAAATTTTAAATAAATATGAGCCCGAGCTCAACTTTTTCGATGAAAATGGTAGTGAATGTACCGATGAAAATGGTAAAAAAATAGATTTATCTAAATTCTGTTCCAGATATCCTTCTGGCACATATCATATGCTTCTCGTCGATGAAGATGTTAGAACATATCATATAAGACCTGCAACAGACAAACCTACAACAGAATTATCTAATAATACGGGTAATGTGATTGAAAGAATTTCAGAGAAGGTGGTCGATCTCACTCCTATTGACCCTAGTGAAGTAAATCCGATTGTTTAGAAATGGGTAATTTTATGAAACAAAAGATAAAGAAACTCCCTACTCTCCTCCTCGGCATACTCTGTGCTGTGGGTGTCCATATGGTGCTCTTTACTGACTCAGGTCATCGTCTCCAGAGTGCTATCGTCGAGAGTGATACGACGAGCCATGCTGAGGCACATCTCGTCGCAGGAGAGGATAATCTCGAGTTTCGTGTGAATGTGACGGCTACCAATGTGACAAAAATCGAAGGAATCCTCAATTATGATGATACTTCCCTCGTCCTCTCTAATCCTCGCTCTTCTGTCTGAAATATGACTATTACAGACAGTGATTTCTCAAAGAAGGTAACTGTGATATTCCCCTCTCCGACAAATGTCCGAAAAGGTGATACACTTGCCACATGGACTATGACGCCTATCCTCCCCGAAGTCCACTCAATCAATCTCACAGAAGTATCCCTCACAATGACTGACTGAGTAGAACAACTCACGACAGAAGGAACAGGAGAATTCTAATTCGTTCGATCTAGGACCATCTCGGGTCTCAAAAGTTTTACAGGACAATCATCAGTACTCACAGTTTCATCCAGGAAGTTCGCAAGAGCTTCTTTTTTTGATTCTCATACGACAAAGAGGCACACATGTGGCAGTGATTGAATTGTTTTTGGAGAAACAGAGATGCGCTCAGGAGGGGGCTTGGGAGCATTATCAATCTTGATAAATCATTCCTCCTCAGATTCTAGTGCTGGGTGATGTGGAAAAAGTGATGCAGTATGACCATCTGGACCCATGCCAAAGAAGGCAATATCTATTTCCCCTACCCTCTCACTATATTCAGTACCCTCGCTATCCGTCTTAGGACGAAGGAAATTCTCCTCGGGAATTCCATATTTCTCAAAAAGAGGTCATAGAAATACTTCCCAGATATGTGCATCATTTCGCTCTGAGATACCACAATTCACTCGTTCATCAGTCACACACCAATAAATATGGTGGAACAACTTAGAATTTTCAATGTTCAATGAACAATGTTTAATGAAGGTCTTATAAAAGATATCAAACGAACTCCCCCCTCCAAGTCCAACCACAACCATATTCTTGTCTTCAAGAACTGAAGTAAGAGTCTCAAAGAACCAATCGGTGATATCTGAATAAGAATCTGTTATTTTCATAGTCATCATATGGTTGGTACTTCCCCTGGTTCATATATCTGAAGTACTGGACAATTATCAGTGCAATGGAGGAGTTCATTGACCACCTGCCATGCAACACGCACACTATCCCATCGAACAAAATAACTCGCATCTCGGGCAAACGCTTTTTCTATGAGTTTCTCGTAGGCATTATTTTTATTTTCAGGCGTTTCTGCGAAAAATTTCTCAGTCCCATCGCGGAAGGTTATTCTGACAGACGATTCTTTACGATCGAGAGCTTTGCCAGTTTCGAGGACTATATTTGTATCCATCCAGTGAGGATTATCAATGGTGAGGTGCGTCTTGATATAGGTCTCTGTTCGAGAATCAGGTGCTACTCAGGTGACATCTCTATATCATCTATATTGTCAGACAATTATATCATGGCGTGGATCGAGGAGGAGTGGTGCAATAGAACTAATAGCCTGAAAAATCCTATCCCTCACATCATCAGGAAGAGCAGAATGAGGTTTTTGCATCGTTGCAATAGCGAGGAGTTGTAGGAGATGGTTCTGGAGAAAGTCTCGCGTTGCACCACTCTTGTCATAATATTCCCCTCTGTCTTCTATACTGAGGGTTTCTCGAGCAGTAATATGAATTTTTGCAATCCTAGCGCTGTACCAATCATCCCCGTTATTCAATCGATAATCCATCAATTCTCCAACAAAATTTTTCCCGAGATAGTGATCAACTCGATATATCTGATTTTCAGAGAAAATATGCTGTAGGTCGAGATTAAGTTCTATTGCTGTACGCAGGTCATGTCAGAAAGGTTTTTCTATCATGACTCTCGCATCAGGTGTATTGAGGCCAACGGAAGCAAGTCACTGAGCGACGGTGACGAAATATTCTGGGCTCAGGCAAAGATGGTAGGTGATATCCCCTGGGATACTGCCCTGTTTCTCGATTTCGTACTTCAGTGCAGAAAAATCTCCACCCTCTATATCCAGTCGGACATAGAAAATAGTCTCAGTATGATTGAGGAGGTCAGAATAAGGGACGAGGAAATTGCGAAAATCATCACGAGACCAATCACGACGACCGATACATATGAGCGTATCATAGACTCATTTTTGAAGCAGAGTGCCGAGTGCTGGGAGGACATAACGCGTTGCGAGGTCACCCGTAGAACCAAAAAGAACGAAAGTTTTCATAGGAATAGTATATCAATTTTTGTAAAAATAGAGAAATCAATACACTCGAGGGCATATTTATGCCTCTTTTCTTCTCACTCCTCTGAGTCACTCTGCAGGTTTTTGCCTTTAGTATCTATGTAGGGAGCATATTCCGTGGAAAAACAAAACCGCACCTCTACACCTGGCTCCTCTGGTGAATACTCGGAACCATCGTCACGATTGTCCAAATCACCAATGATGCAGGCTGGTCTATCATGATATCTGGACTCATGGCCGGGTGCAATCTCACACTCGCAGGGCTTTCGCTCAAGTATGGAGAAACCTTCCTCACCAAGAGAGATAAATACCTGCTCCTCGCAGCTTTTCTGACTATAATTCTCTGGCAGGTCTCGAGTAATGATCTCATTGCCATTGCCCTCGTGTGTTTCATCGATGCTGTTGCGTTTTATTTTACCTTCAAAAAATCATACAAAAAACCGTACGATGAGAAACTTTCTTCCTATATTCTCTGGACTTTTCAGCTCGTGAGTTTCGCTCTCGCGGTGAATAATCCGACACTGACAAACCTCTTATATCCTATCTTCCTCGGGACTATAGAGCTCGTTTTTGTCTTATTTCTTATCTGGAGAAGGAGGGTGGTGAAAAATTAATCCTCCTTTTTTCTTTTTTCTCTTTTATTTTTTCTCTTACATATTGTGTCCTGGATAACAGACTTTACATCAAAAAATCTCCCAATCGTGGCCCTCGCACCAATGGATGGATATTGCGATAGTGCCTTCCGAGCTATTTGTCGAACTGTTGCGCCTGAGATTGTCGTCTTTTCAGAATTTTATAGTGCTGACGGCCTGCATCACAATCCTATACTTGCGAAGCGGGTCCTCACTCACAATCCAATTGAGCACCCTCTTGTATTTCAGATATTTGGAAATACTCCTGAGGTTTTTCTCTCGGCTGGCAAAATCATCGAATCGTATGGTGCACAAGGAGTCGATATCAATATGGGTTGTCCTGCGAAGAAAGTCGTCAAATGCTGATACTGAAGTGGGCTCATGGTCGACCGTGATCGTGCTATGAAAATCGTGAACATCCTCGCTGAAAATCTCTCTATTCCTGTCACTGTGAAGACTCGTCTCGGATGGAATGGCGCAGAAGAGCTCGTAGAATTCTGACAAGCCCTCGAACAAGCAGGTGCCAGCCTCATCTCTGTCCATGGTAGAACCTACAAACAAGAATACATGGGTGAGGCCAATTGGGAACCTATCAAGGAGCTCCAGAAGAATCTCAGCATACCCGTTCTCGGTAATGGTGACTGTAAGAATTATGCCGACGGAATACAAAAAATGGAAAATTTGGCAGGATTTATGATAGCGCGATGAAGCCTCTGAAATCCCTGGTGTTTCTTACCAGATAATTATCAACCTACTTGGCAGGAACGAATAGGAGTCATGACAAGACATATGGAGTATATGGTCAATTCAAAGTGAGAAAATCGAGCCTGCCTCGAGATACGGAAGCATTTTACTCATTATCTCCACGGATTCGAGGGTGTACGAGAGATACGAAAAAAGCTCGCTCAGGTAACCAGCATATGAGAAACAACTTGCATTTTAGCAGAATTAGAGAGAATAGATGTATAAAGTATCCTGTTTTTTACTGTAATCCCTCCTTATGGACCCCTGATTGTGAATTGTTATAGTGTTAATTATCTTGGCGTGTAGTGCATTTTTTGTCATGGCAGAGTTTGCCATAGTGAAGGTCAGACAGTCCCAGCTCCTGGTGAAAGCCAATGAAGGCAGTAAAACTGCAAAAGTCGCGCACACAATCGCAACACATCTCGACAAATACCTCTCAGCAACCCAGCTTGCTATCACGAGTATAGGTCTCCTCATGGGTTGGATTGGTCAGGATACAGTAGCGGAGATTTTGAGAAGACTATTTCATATATTTTCTACATCAGACCCCTCGTGGATAGATGTGGTGGCATTCCCATTATCTTTCTTTCTTCTCACCTTTACTCAGATTCTTTTTGGTGAATTAATACCAAAGAACATTGCCATAAAAAATCCTCTCAGGTATACACTCCTGATTGCTTGGCCTCTACAGATATTTTATTGGGTATTTTACCCTATTATATGGCTCTTGCAGTTTTGTTCTCTAGGTATACTGAAATTGTTTGGCATGAATGAAAATGATAGAGAAGTACATAGTGAGGAAGAAATCAGACTCCTACTCACAGAGTCAGAAGAAGGTTGAGTCATCGGCGAATCCTCAAATGAGCTCATTCAAAATGTATTTGAATTTGATGACAGAACCGTTCGGCAGATCTATGTACCCCGGAGTCGTATGTTTGCACTTGATATTGAGGAAGATTTTGAGACACATTTTGATGTCATCGTGCGCGAAGGCTACTCTCGAATCCCCGTCTATCGTGATACGATGGATAATATCGTATGAGTGGTGTATTTGAAGGATTTCCTCCCTGCACTCAAGGAACATGGCACCGTCGATCTCCATAAGCTCGTCCGTCCAGCTCATTTCGCGCCACAGAGTCAGAAAATCGAACAACTCCTGAAGGATTTCCAGAGACTCCATATCCAGATGGCTATCGTCACCAATGAACATGGTGAAACAGCTGGTATCGTCACGCTCGAGGATATCGTCGAAGAACTCGTAGGTGAGATACAGGATGAGCACGACACAGAAGAGGCTATTGTCATCGAAAAACGCCCAGGAACCTATGTCATCCGCCCAGAAGCATCAATCGCTGATGTGAATGACTATCTCCCTCACCCTCTCCCCGAAAGCCCTGAATACGATACAATTTCTGGTTTTACCAATACAATATTTGGTCATATCCCTCACGCTGGAGAGACTATAGAATACGGTGAATATGATGTGACGGTGCTCCGACGAGGGAAAAATGCGGTCGAACTAATCAAAATACAGGTACAGAAGTAAGGGGAAAGAGTGAAAAGTACAATGTAAAAAGTAAAAGGTCGAGGAACAGCAACAAACTCCCCCTTATTTGTCCCGAAGGGCGAATGAGGGGGCAGGGGGTGAAAATCTCTGAACTGGTCAATGAATGAGAGGCAGGGGCTTACCGTACCTCTAGATCCTCCACAATTCGTGTATTATCATCGATATCCTCCCAAGTGATGTGAAGATTTTTCTGCCTCCAGGGTATAGTGACAGATTTTATTCCTGTATGACCGATAACCGGTTCCGATGAAAGACGGAGATAAATGATGTCTGTAATTTCGTCAATCCTGCGAACTCACTCTTTTTTATATTGGTCACGAATAATTTCCTCAGACCATATACCAGTATCATCATACATCTCAAGAAAGTAATTGGCATAATCCTGACTATATTTGCGTATTCGTACTCGTACCTTTTCTGAAAAGAACACATTATGCATAGGTACTGTTGCTGCGGGATTTTTTTGCTTGTAATTTCACATAGAGGTCCTCTGCTATCGCCTCGAGGTCGGCCCTACAGACTTTCGTTAACTCTTCCTGGGTATAGAGTTTCTCTCCAGTAATTGGATGAAATGTGGAAATGGAAGTATTTTTCATATTAAAAGTATAGACCAAAAAGACAAAAAGCAAAAAAACATAAAAATATTTGCAATCCCAAAAAACATAGGGTACAGTAATAGAGTAATGTAACTTTAATTACTTTTTTATGTCACCAGAAACACCAAATCACGATGAGCCTATTGAGGCTGAGACAGCAAAATATAATCCTGAAGAAATACAGGATGCAAAAAAGAGACAGGAAACTGCTCAAGATATTGGGAAACGGAAAGGAGAGATAAAATATAATAAAGAAACTCCTGAGGGGAGACAAACACTCTCAAAGGAGTGGATAAAAAAAGCTAATCTCTCTGACTCTCAAACAAAAGCACTCGATCAGGAATTAGGTCTAAAAGCTGAAAGTACTGCCGAAGAAAGGGATGGTGCTATCAAAAAATGGCAGAAAGAGAACGGCCTAACAGATGATGGTATACTCGGGTGGAAAACACTTGAAAAGATGGACAAAAAAATTGAAGAAAAGCATCTAACAGAAGGAGAAAATAAAGCTTACGAACAATCAAGTAATGGTGACGACGCAGTTGAAAATCCTTATGCAACTGATAAGGCTCAGACTGGTCTAGAGTACTATTGATCTGAAGAACATAAGGCAGAAGAAACAAAGGCACAAGAAAAAGAGAAAGAACAAATAAAAGAAAAAGAAGCAGCCGCTAAAGAAGAAGAGCTAACTAACATAGAAGGGGTACTCAATCGCGGAGAAGACTTATCAACACTTGGTACTGATTATGAGTATTCATTAAAATGAAACACGCTGACAAGAAGCGACAACACAGAAGGAGTAGATGAAACATGGAATGAGTCTCGTAAAACATGGGAAACACAAGAATCAAAGGAGGAAAACGACCGAAATGATATGACACAAACAACGAAGTGAATTCTTGAAAAATACGGTGATATCAAAGATGTAGAGCTGAAAGGTGGATCAAAAGCTATTAAGGATCTCAAGTTATGAGAACTAGGAAGAGCATACGAAACAAACAATGGTCCCATAACAGATGAGGCGGGTAAAGAAATAAAAGCTCTCGAAGATAAAATGAGGCCTCTTATCGAGAAAAATCCTAGAATGAAAGACATGACATTGGCACAATTCCAACAGCTTCAAGAAAAACCTGAATCTTTTGGTACATCCAAACTCGTACCAGAAGATGGAACTGCAGTAAGACCAGAAGAATTCGGACTAAAACCTGACGGTTACGAATATTCTAACCCCAAAGATAATCGGAACACTCTTATAGCTCGACCAACCTGAGATATCAAAAAAGGTCAAGAGTTAGACCAAATCAAAGTAAAAATGGGTGGTGAAGAAAATTTTAGAACCCAAAGAGAATTCTTAGAAACACGAGCAAGGCAAATACCAGTTGGACAAGAATTTAGTCTGCCAGGTTCACCAGACTTAACTTACCAAAAAACAGAATCAGGAGACTTACAAGTAAATAGAAAATGAAACACTATTGGTGAAAATGGACCTCTCTATACCTATAATCCTCCAAAAGATAATGCAGAATGAAAATGGGTAGAAAATAATATTCTGCAAGGTCGCAAATACTAATATTGATTTCGGCTCAGGTGGTAATGTTGAGACCCCTGAAACAAGTACAGCAAGTAGTGGCATAACGGACGTATGAATTAGTTTTGCTTGAACAAAATAATTAAAACTTGTTAAACCTCTCTAAAAACGACCCTCTCGGGTCGTTTTTTTGTATTATTTCAAGAATCTATCAATCACGGCTCGGTATTCGAGGCGGGATTTCACCGTCATCCCGTTGAAGAACGGGATCCAGGTCAATTCAAAAGTCCTTAAATAATGTCATCATAGAGGTCTCTCCATTCTGGGTTATGTTTTTCTATGAGGTCTTTTTTCCAGTTTCTCTGCCATTCTTTTAACTGTCTCTCACGAGTGATTGCTCCGTCCATAGTATCATGAGCTTCGTAGTATACGAGAAGTTTTGTATTATATTCCTTTGAAAATCATTCGAAATACTCATTTTTATGTTGCCAAACTCTTTTTACGAGGTCGCTAGAGCTACCAATATAGAGTGTTCAATTTCTCTCACTCGCCATGATATACGCAGGGAAGGAAGTTTCTATATGCCATAGAGGAATATTAATGACCTGGATACCGTGTCAAGCACGGTATGACAGGGAGAATAGTATGATGGAAGCGAGTCATCCCGTTGAAAAACGGGATCCAGGTAAAAATAAGTACCGACCTCTTTTACTTTGTCTTTTGTACTTTGTCTTTTGTACTAGTCGGATTCTGCAACACGCTTTTCCAGTGAGCGCGGACATGATTGATATCCTTTTGTATTTGATTTTTGAGCTCGTCGAGTGAGCTGAATGATTGATTGTCACGGATGATGTCCATGATGTCGATATGGAGAATACGGCCGTATATATCCTCATCAAATCAGAGAATATGGACTTCGAAATGTCATTTTTTGCCTTGGTACGATCCTGCGCCGAGAAACACTCGACCATCGAGTGTGACACGACAAGTAAATGTCTGTTCTGGTACGACGCCAGAGGAGAGGGCGATGTTGGCAGTCGGGAATCCGAGTGTATGGCCTACACCATCACCATGGATGACCTCACCGACGATAGGAGGGAAGTCTACGAGGGGGAGGGCAGCTCGACGGAGGAGCTCTTCTCGCTCTCCACGCTTGAGCTCTCGATAGGCACCATCGGGCATCTCACCGATCATGATATGCTCTATGCGGATACGCTTGAGTCTCTTCACGCCATGTCCGCACGCCTCGACCATACGACGAATTTGTCGATTTTTTCCTTCTGTGAGGATGATTCGAAATGTATCAGTGCTGACGCGTCGTATTTCACAGGGCTGTGTTTGGACAAATCGTTTACGATTCGCTCAAATTCAAAATGAAGAAGGCAAAGTTCAAAATGACGGATTTTTAACACGATCAGGTCTCTCACTGCTATTATTATAAGAATTCTTTCATTTTGCACTTTGAATTTTGCCTTTTGCACTATCTTTGGGTCCTTCACTCATGGTATATCTGACTCATCGACTCATTTGTTCAAGTGCGATATCGTCTATTTTACCGTAGGTCGTGACGAGGTATTCCTTTTCATGTTCAAATGATGGATGCAGGAGTCGGTGCGTGAGACGACCGTCGTTTGTGAGGAGGATGAGCCCAGAAGAATCCTTGTCGAGACGACCAATAGGGAAGACTCGTGTGGGAGTGTCGATGATGTCGATAATACTCTTACCGTCTTTCTGTGCACAGGTAGTCTCGATACCACGAGGCTTGTTCATCGCATAGTAGACGAGGGCTTCGCTACGATTGACGAGATTACCTGCAAATTCGACCTTATCGATTTCTGGATCGATAGATTGTCCTATTTGTGCGACGACACCATTGACGATGACTTCGCCATTGCGGATGGCTTCTTCGGCATGCCTACGAGAGCACACACCACATTCTGAGAGATATTTTTGGAGACGCAACATAAGATAAAATGAGAGATATTGAAAGGCAAAAGGCAAAATTCAAAGTGCAAAATTATGGATTTTTTAAGTTATTTTCTGTTGTAAGTTTTATTTTTGCCAATAAACGAATTATATCAGCACAATTTTTTTGAAGAGGGTCTACATCAATCTTTGTTAATGTTGATCTTTCCAGTAATTTTAACCAGTATTGGGTTTCATGTGCTTCCTTGTAAGCAATGCACATTTTGGCGAAAAAATCTTTCTTTGACTGTGCCGCATTCGCTTCTGCTATATTAGCTCAAATACTCGTTCAGCTGCGAAGAATTTGTTTTGAAATTACATATTCTCAGGACTTTTGTAGTGCTTGGTAGAAAACAATGCAGGAAAGTGCAAATTCTATACTTTTATCAACGATAATATTTGTACTCATACTCTGAATTATTTAATAAGTCCTCCATTTTGCTCTTTGCCTTTTGAATTTTGCATATCTTTCTCCATGAGATTTGCTAAATAGTCTATAAAATCTTCTGCACTGTAGACACGACCATTCCAACTCAGTGTAGTACTATCGACTGTTCCTGGGAGGACAAATCCTGAGGCTTTTTTGTGCCCTCCTCAACCAAAATTTTGTGCAAGTATATTGAGGTCAATGCCATCTTTTCTTGTGCGAAATGAACCCTTTACTTCATCACCTTTTTGCATGAGGACACAGGCGATGTCGATACCACGGAGGCCACTCAGGTAGCCTATAACATGAGACTTGAGGTGACTATTATTCGCCGTTTCTGGGAAGAAGAGACAGGCGATAGAGCCCTTTTGGACGCTGGAGAGGAGGCCGTGGCCGAGATCATGGAGGTATTCGAGGGTATTGTTCCCAAATGTCTCGTTGGTGATGCGTCCCTGATCAGCTCCTCGCGACATGAGAAATCCTGCTGTCTCAAAAGCCCGTGCATTGGCATTTCTATGTACGAAGCCTCCTGTGTCTGTATAGATACCGAGGAGGAGGGCAGTAGCCGCCTCAGGCGTGATATTCCAAGAAAGCTCTCTCGCTATATCTGTGATGATGATGGTCGTCGATGCAGCGGTGATATCTCTGTATCCCGGCACGCTATCCTCCTGTGGTTCATGATGGTCGATAGTGATGACTGGCTGGGTAGGGAAGTCGGCTGGATCGAGAGCAGTCCGTGAGAGGGGAGAGGCATCCATGAAGAGGACCAGTTCAGCTTCAGTTGGAATAGTAGGAACTGAATCAGAAAGTATCCATGAAGCATGACTGTCTACTTGTTTTTCTGGTGGTATGACGATCGAGACAGTGAGCTCGGGATAGTTCGTTTTGAGTAATTGTGACATGCCCTCGAGAGAGCCATACGCATCACCATCTGGCGCGCGATGAGCTATGAGTGCGACATGCTGCAGTGATGAGAGTTTTTCAGTGAGTTCCTGACAAAAAGAAGAGAGAGATTGCATGCTAAAAATATAGGGGAAAATGTGTGAAAGGCAATTCATCCTCTTGCCGTCGCGTAGCCGCTATGGCGAAGCACGGTCGTAGTAATGACAAAATATTGAACAAAACTACGGAGAACGGGAATAAAGAGGCCACGAGGACCTCTTTATTTTGTGCATAGAATGGATTAGTTTCTATATGTCGTGTCTTTTTTATTCTTTGCTACGAGGAACCACCAAGAATTGAGGAGAGCCAGAAGTCCGAGCAGTATCCAGAGAAGAGTGTATGATTTCTCGTCCACTGCGACTCATCCACCCTCATCGAGTGTTGCGTCAGCAGGATCAAATGTTTCTTCTTCTACTGTAGTTGTCTCTTCTGGTTCTACACCACCACCTATATCGAGTGTTGCGTCTTCAGGATTAAATGCTGCTGGTATTATACCACCTGTTCCACCCGTACCTGTTCCACCTGTTCCACCACCTGTGTTTGTATTTCCTCCTGTTGCTCCATTTGGAAATGAAGTAGGGATGAGCTCACTATTATCGACTGGTGTATCTGCTGGAGAGTTTTCTGGAGGTGGAGTTGGGGTCTGAGGGTTTGGAGTTGCTTCTGGTGTCGAAACTGGAGCAGGGGTCTCAGGAGTTAGAGTTGGAGTTGGTGGAAGAATAACTGATCCGCCGCCTCCTCATTCGCTTGTCGTTGCGGCACCTGTTGTATTGGCATTTGCACTATTACCAGCTACATCTGTCACAAGTATTTCAAAATAATATTCAGCTGGTGAATTAAGTCCAAATATATTTACAACATGAACAGTTTTGAGTGTGTTATCCATAGGCGATGAAAATCCGTAAGAATTTGTAAGACCGTACTGTATCTGCGATGTTGTAGGTTCGTCAGTAGTCCATTGTATTGATAGGCCAGCCGGATAGAGAACTTCTGTTACAATATTTGAAATAACAGGTGCTATTGTATCAAATTCAAAATTATAAGTTGTATCAGCTCCTGTGCTATCAAGGGCGATATTGAACTTGTCAACAAATCCATCAAATGATGACCAACCGGTTCCTGATTTAAATCCAATGGCTCCAAGCGTACCCTGAACTGAACCATTTGGAATTTTTGTCTTTATCTCTGCCCAGGTACATGGATTTGACATCGTACAGGTTGTCGAAGCAGCAAGTCCGCCATTACTAAACCACCAATTACCTGTGCCAGTTCCAGCAGCATCATTGAGGGTGTCCCAATTCTGCCATACCCCAGTAGAAACGGTCTGCGTGTGATATGGCTCATAGATGAGTCGACCCTGCCATCCAGTATTTCCATCTGTATTATCAGCATCGATATTTATCTGTAGTGCTGGGACAACTGCAGCATCACCAGACACACGGTATGTATTGTATGTTAACTTTGTGATATCAGCAATAGGTGTACTATTGTGAAGTGTTGTACCGAGATAATATGCAGAGGAAGTGCTATTTGCGAGGGTCATCTGAAATGCACCAGAACCAAGTGGTGGTGTCGGTGCAGAAGCAAAAGAACCAGTTCCAGGAGTAGCCGATCCGTCACTATTGTGCCCCCATCCTGCTGTCGTAGAATTGACGATAACTGTATTTGGGAGTGGGATGATTTTAAATGAAGAAATATTGAGAGTGTCTGTCATCATATCAACATCTGTGACAGTTATAGTACAATTATTGTGGACACCGAGAGCGAGAGTGTCGAAGGTGATAGTATTGTTTCCTGCAACTACATTTACATCCGTTGTACTCATACAATCACCAGTATAGCTGAGAGTACCTGCTTCTGAAGAAGAGAATGTATATGATGGAGTCGTGTCATATGTCGGTGTGGTAACGGGTGTTACTTCAACGAGTGTTGGAGGGACAGCATTGTAGATGACGATGGCTCTCGTTGTCGCGAGATTGCTTGTTGGGACAGGATTGACTGTGTCATTACCAGCACCATCAGTAATAGTCCCTACAATACTCGCTACAGTGAGATCTGAAGAATTTTCAGTTATACCAACAGTATAGTCACAAGTAGCTGTCATGCTCGTACTAAACGCAGCGACTGTACACATACCGCCTCCATCGAGATTGAGAGTAAGCCCTGTTGAGCTCACTGGCTCAGAGAAAGTAAGATCAATATCAACAATTTCCGCTGCAGTATATGCCCCATCAACTACATCTGAAGAAATAGCTGTGAGAACTGGAGCCGTTGTTTCTGTGACTGAGACATTGTCCAGCGCTGCTGCTGATCCGCCAGTACCAGGGAGAGCAGTAAATCGAATTTCCATGATATCGCCTACTGTCGCAGTCGCTGAGATTGAATCAGATTTCATAGAACCAAAAGCAACATCATTCGTTACAATCTTTGTGACAGTACTAGAAGGATTCGTTATATTAACAAGATCGACTGTAATCATAGGTTGGCTTGCTGCATAGTATCCTCCATTCCAGAGGTCACCATATTCAAATGAAACAGTGACATTCTCACCGCCTACATCGACCATACCGAGGCTCTGAGAGATGGTACCTTTGCCATCAAGATTTACGATATTGTTATTGATTATATATTGGTCAGAGCCTG
>JBFZBA010000026.1:0-3885 GCA_041308705.1 Candidatus Altimarinota bacterium | reverse complement strand
GTTGTACGACAGATACGAGGACTGGTCACATACTCCTCGTTTTTGGAAAATATACAATTGAACCACGCGAGCTGAGCACGGATGACGCGGAGATTTTCCTCATTTTCAGAGCCAGGATTTTGTATCAATGAAGTCATATCCATCTGTTTAATGAGCTCTTGGAGATCATTGATGAAGACCTGATTTTTGATAGCATTTCCCTCTGTATCGAGGAGGTCATCACGCAGGACAAACCAGTATTCTTTTTTCGTGAAATAAGTATTTTCGAGAATGCTCTTGAGATTTGAGAGCGAGTCTACCGCACTTTTGGTGAGAGATTTCCGGACATCCTCTGCGATATCAGGTGAGCGCTGGAGCACATCTCAGATGCGTATCATCTCTCTCACAATCTGGAGAGAATAAGCACTTCCCAGCTGCTGACTGGCGAGCATCTGCGTCAGATACCCCCATATTTCCATACTCGAAACAGTAGTACCAGACTGTATCATCTCCAGGATAGCCTTATCACGGATGACACGAGCGCGCGCATCTCAGGCGAGAAGCTGTGCATGATAGATACGAAATACACTTGCCCAAGAATAATCATTATTTTCAGTACTTTTTCCTATCTGGAGCCATGCCTGGGTAGCGCGTTCGAGTGGGAGAAATACTTCTGGGAAATTATCTCGCTCACGGCGAAACACATCTTCTAGAATAGTAAAACACGACACGCTATCCGCACCACAACTATCGCCTGCTTCTATCTTGTTGACGAGGGATTGGATTTCCTCGAGTGTATTTCGCACACGGATATCACGGCGAAATACTCCTGTGGTCTTTGATTCTGGTTCTCGTTCGAGCAGTGTCGCTATCATAGAATCGAGAGATTTCTTTGACACATTTCCGAGAGATTTTTCTTGATCTCGAGCAAAAAATGCTATGTATATCTCCCAGAGATCGGCGGGGAGCATGTCTCTCTTTTCTCACAGATCAAAAAATTCTGTTTTCCCATCCCGAGAGAGAAATGACGGTAATAATTTCGCACCACCGAGGAGCATATCAGAGTCGAAATTGGCAACCAGCTTTTCTTCTGAAGAGATAAATGCTCATCCCACTCCCGTTATGACAATTTGCATATCTGGTGTCTGGGCCGAGATTTTTTGATTCTGACCGAGTGAACGAACTATCCATTGTCCACCAGAAGCAATCGCAATAGTATACTCCTCTCCATTTTTCTGAATTTGTGGTACCTCTCACCGTCCGTAGAGGATAATTTTTCACTCTTGATAACTCGCGAAGTCACCCTGTTTCTGCGCATCGTATACAGTTCTCTCCCACCCGTTGTCTCTCTTTTGTATCGATCTCCACAGGAGGTCTGCACCTGCATCCTGCTGAACAACTCCTGTAGGCCATGACATCAGCCACCAGAAAAAGAGGGCAAGTCAGCCGACAATTCAGAGCGAGAGAAATAAGAGGCGACGAGACATAATATTATTTAATAGTATTGATTTTTATCTGAGAGCAACTTCTGAGAGTTTCCAATCGGATTCAAATGATTCTGAAATACTTTTTGTGATTTCTCATGAGATAAAAATTCACACCTCACGATTATTTTCGAGAGAGTTTTGTGTAAAATTAAAACTTCAAACAAACGCGCTCATCTTATCACGAATTATGACCTTTGCATGGAGTGATTTCTTCATGTGGTGAACACGGATACAGTTGCCCTGTTCCAGTGCTGCATCAGCCGAGCCTTCATAGTCTGCGAGGAGGAGTCGTATAGTTTTGCCTTCCTGACAAAGCTCTGATAACTTGGTCAGCAGTTCTTCATCAGAGAAACTCGGAGCATAGATATCTATTGTGGTCTTCGAAGATTCGAGGAAATCAATTATTCTCTCTCGAGCATTTGTGGGCCCAGCCAAGAGTCGTATATCTCGAGATACTCCTATTTTTCCTGCAAAATCATTCTCAAAAATAGTTGCCAAGTTCTGGAGTATCGAAATATCTGTGCCGTGAATGAAGAATTCACGATTTGTCGAAAAACTCGCCCGCGTCCAGTTGGCTGTCTCGATAATCCACTGGGAATCTATGAGAGAAAATTTCGCATGCATAAAAGCAAATTGTTTTTCTCCGCTCAGGTGTAGTGGAATAGTATTTGCCTTGAGAAATAATTCCGTTTCTCGATTGATGCTGGTATTTCAGAAAGGAAATTTCTCGAGTATCACGCGCACATCCACTCCCCTCTTCCGAGCTCGCACGAGAGACTCACGGAGACTCGGAAGCGTAAACGAATAAACAGAAACCCATACCCGTTCTCGGGAATTATCAATGAGACCAATCATCCAGGACTCCCCCACTGGTCATCGCTTGACGGTGGCGGAAGTGAGAAATTCTTGTAAACCTGAGACGATATCTGAGACTTCGTGATGACGCTTGTATTCAGCGATATCGAGACTTCCGACAAATATGTATCCAACGACGACCAATATACTCCCAAGAGCAAATTTTTGGAGATGTCGCATGGATATTATCGAAAATGAAGATGGATATTATTTTCAAATCCGTGTTGTACGAGCGTTTTAGAAAGAATATCTCGAAGAGTGCCCTCGTAGGTGCGAAGCTCAAAATTGATGAGAGGTTTGCTCGTAACTACAGTGACAATATCTCGAAAAAAAGTAACGGTCGATATGAGTCCTGCGAGGTCTTCTCTTCCTGATGTGACGAGGTGTTTCTTTACTATAGCCGTGAGGAGTGCAGAGAGCACGAGAGGGCTATTGCGTTGCACAGCGCGCGTATCCAGTATGTAGGATCGTGCTACCATAATGAGGGGAGGAGATAAAAGATGAGTCCGCTCGCCGAGAGAAGTGCACCGATGAGCCAGAATCGCATAACAATAGTCTCTTCCATCATACCCTTTGCCTCGAGATGATGATGGTAGGGGGCGATGAGGAATACTCTCTTACCATGACGAAGTTTTTTGCTGGTAATCTGGATAATGACAGAAATTATCTCCCAGATGTACACGAGAGAGATGATGACGAGGACGACGAGCGTATCGGTCATGAGTGCCATAACAGCGAGTCCACCCCCGAGTCCGAGTGCTCATGCATCTCAGAGATAGAATTGTGCAGGCTTTATATTGAACCAGAGAAAGGCTGCAAGAGCCGCAGCGATAACCATGCAGAGTGTTGAGAGGAGGAAGAGATTTTCGTTATAGGTGATAAACGCATAGAGAAAATAATTCTGTGCGAGAAGCCCACCAGCGAGACCGTCGAGACCGTCGGTAATATTCACACTATTCGCCATCGCTGTGATAATGAGGATACTGAGTGCGACATACCACCAACCAATATTTATGAGCCCCAATCCTGGTATAGTGATGCTATCGTTTCCCAGCTTATCAAAAAACCACCATGCTCCTGCAAAAGAAAACACAGTTAATCCCAGCATCTTGACTCGTGCGCTCATTCATTTTTTCCCTCCGATATTTCGGACATTGAGATAGTCGTCTATCGCTCCAAGTATTCCCATCGAGAAGAGGGCAAAAAGTGGGAGATATGTCTCATTACGATTCCAGAGAGTATAGTTGAGATCAAACCCAAGCGGTCATTGGATAAATTTGAAAAAAACAGTCGCACTCACCATAATAGCCACCACTATGAGTATCATACCTCCGCCCATATTTGGTGTTCCTTGTTTGTGAATATGAAGCGCGTGGTATTGAGATGCCTTTCCGCCACCGAGAGATGCTTCGGTACGAATTTTTTTTGCGAGCTTGAGTCGCTGCAAGAGTCTGATGTAGCTCGGAGTGATGAGCATGGCAACGAAAAATGTGACAATGCCAAATACCACTATTCGCAATATATTATCATCCATAAGTTATTAAGAATAATTGTAGATAAATAT
>JBFZBA010000025.1:0-16449 GCA_041308705.1 Candidatus Altimarinota bacterium | reverse complement strand
ACATTTGGGAGTGTGTTTGTGAGCCTGGTCAGGAAAGCTGTCCAAAAACTTCAATTGTAGTTGGTCTGGAGAAACATGGAGTCTTTTGTATTCAGATTGTCTTCATTGATTTTGAATGTATCGTTGAATAGTTTCTTGATTGGTGTGAAGTCCTACTGTATTGATGTAGTATCCATCAGTCCAGAAGTGTCAGCCTTTGAGGATGCTTTTAAGTTCTTCAAAGTGATTAAACATACCTTGAGCTGTTGGTCTTCTGATGTCCTGAAGAATACTTGCAGGACTTTTTCTTGGAATCGATTGAACAAGAAAGTGAACATGATCAAGATCAATGCCAAGTTCATGGAATATTATTTCTGTTCCATCTTCAATATTTGTGCAGATCTGTTTGAAATATTCTTACATTTCAGGAGTAAATATTTTCTTCCTGTATTTCACTACAGAGACAATATGTGATACAGGAGGCAGGATACTGAGTGTGCCTGACAGAGATGTTCAATAGTCATAGTAAACTGTAGTATATCTGTTTTCATGCAGCTGCCTCTTCCCTCATTCTCATGGCTCAGAATAGAGAAGAAAATAAGAAGAATTTCACACGGTACGAACGAGATTTTATCCTCCTCTATACAGATTTCTCAAAGAAGACACTCAGAGAAATATCTCTCACTCAACAGATGATGGCGTCTATCAAGATGGCAGTGCACGCTGGATATACTTTTGAACGAGGTATGTACCCGATTATCAAGAGTTTTATGTATCTCGATGGTATGGCACGAACATGTAAGCCTGACACAAAACTCATGGAAGATGTAAGACCTCTTATTGAGAAATTCGTAGAATACAGCGAAGCTAATCCTGCATAATATTGAGGATATTTGTTTTCGTAGCATCGTCGAACACCCTATAAATCTTTCATCAGATAATCACCTGCGATTGTTTTGCTTGGGTCTTTGTATAATAAAATCACTGTTTTTCTGCTCTCAGCAGGCTCTGATCTATATATCTCTTGAGTTGGAAAAAATAAAAAAAGTCTCGCGCCTGGCGTCAATCATGTGGAAAAACGAAATCATGCTTAGAAACTGATTGTGGTTTAGAAATTATTTCGCCATGTATGTTCAAAAAATCACCAAGCTCTCCGTTCAATATAAGTCAGACTTCTTCTTGTACCTCTCTCACTGCAGCAGCTAAGATATCTCAATCTTTCTCTTGTTTTTTTTCATCCGGGAGGAAGTATCATCTGACATGTTTCATTCTCTACGACTATAATACGTCGCTTGTCTGGCGAAAAAATTGCCACTGTGGCAGTTTGGATTATATCAGATGGAAATTCAGTCGACATAATAAAAATATCCCTATAATAGCCTTAACTTTATATATTTATCAGAGATTGTCAAAATGTTCATCGATGCTGTTAATGTGAAATTCCGGGCGGGAAATGGAGGAAATGGTATCGTTTCCTGGAGGCGAGAAGCGCGCATAGCCAAGGGTGGTCCATTCTGAGGAGATGGTGGGCGATGAGGTGACCTCATAGTCGTCGCCGACCCAAATGAAAATACTCTTTCCAATTTTCGCTATGTCAAAGAAGTAGCGGCAGAAGATGGTGAACGATGAGGCATTCAGCTCATGCATGGATCAAACGCTCCAGATAAAATAGTAAAACTGCCCGTCTGAACACTTATCTATGATATGGATGGCAACCTCCTCCATGATCTCGCACGACCTGGAGAAATGGTGCGACTCTGTATCGGCGGTCGAGGCGGATATGGAAATGCTCACTTTGTCGGAGCGACTCGTCGTACCCCCCGCTTCGCTGAAAATGGTGACACAGGAACGAGAGCTGACGTTCATCTCGAGCTCAAACTCGTCGCTGATGTCGGTATCATTGGGGTTCCTTCTGCTGGTAAATCAACACTCATATCGTGTCTCACATCTGTCCGTCCAAAAATTGCAGACTACCCGTTTACAACACTCATACCCAATCTCGGTGTCATGGAATACAAAGGACAAAATATGGTCCTCGAAGATGTCCCCGGTCTCATACCAGGAGCGCATAAGGGTGAATGACTCGGCATAGAATTTCTCAAACATATCGAGCGTACTCGTGTCCTCTGTCACCTCCTCGATGCTGGGAAATACGAGGACTGTATTGCTGATTACGACGCTATCAGAAATGAACTCGGCCTCTTCAATCCGACGATGCTCGAAAAAGAAGAAATAATAGTTCTCTCTAAAACAGATCTCCTCGATGCAGATATGGTTGAAGATTTGAAGTCTCAACTTGAAAAAAAGACAGGTAAGAAGGTCTTCCCTATTTCGGCTCCTATCGGTGATGGATTGCCAGAACTGCAGGATGAGCTCATCAAACATATACTAAAAGAAGAAATATCCGTGCCAAAACCAGATGAACGAGTGATTATCGATTTGCGTGACAAGAAAGATGACAACGATTTTGTCGTCACTCCCGAATGAAACTATACCTACCGTGTGACAGGTATCAGAATAGAACAAATAGTCCGTATGACTCCGATGAAATACCTGGAAGCTATCGACAGAGTATGGGATGTCATGGGCAAGAGAAGAATCACCAACGAGGTGATCCTTTGTGTACTGCAGGAACTACCAGAAGACGATGAACGGAAAAATCTCGCTGACACCTCAAGTCTCTGGTATACTATCGATGGGAAAATACTTATCTGAGATTCTGTATTTAAATTTCAGGATTACCGGTAGATTTTTTATTAGATCTTACACACAGTACGATTGCACTCCCTATTGCGTATTAGGGATTTCTTCCAGAGTTTTTCATCGGCGGCATCATAGATATCTCTTGTGTTATAAAAAATTCGAGGATAATCGTTATATTGATTAAATAAGACTCATGCTCCACCTCTACAACACTCTCTCCCGTTCGATAGAACCATTCAAGCCTCTCTCTGATGAGAAGGTAAAATTCTATGCCTGTGGACCAACAGTCTATAACTATGCGCATATTGGGAATCTGTGTTGCTACACCTTTGAGGATATCGTCATCCGGAGTCTCGAATTTCTCGGGTATAGTGTCGATGCGCTCATGAATCTCACCGATATAGATGACAAGACTATTCGTGATAGCCAGAAGGAAGATAAAACACTCCGGGAATTCACTCAACTCTATACTGATTTATTTTTTCAGGATCTCGCAAAGCTCGCCATTACGAGCTTCTCTCGGCACAAGCCTATCTCTGAACTCGTACCAGAGATGATAGCTATGACACAGAAACTCATTGATAAAAAACATGCCTATGTGAGTGACGATGGTTCTGTATATTTTGATATCAAGAGTTTCAAGAAATATGGCAATCTCGCTCATCTCGATATGAAGGGTATGAAGGCTGGTGCACGCGTCAAGCAGGATGAATATGAAAAAGAAAGTCTGAGTGATTTTGCACTCTGGAAATGATATGACACTGCTGATGGAGAGAATTTCTGGGAAGCAGATTTTGACACACAGGATGGTAAAAAAACGCTCAAATGACGACCAGGTTGGCATATAGAATGTAGTGCCTGCAATCTCTGGGGACACGGTGAACAGATAGATATCCATATGGGTGGAGTTGATTTGATATTCCCTCACCATCAGAATGAAATAGCGCAGACCGAATCTGTCACCGGGAAGACTTTTTCGACCTATTGGATGCATACAGGACACCTCCTCGTCGATGGCAAGAAGATGAGTAAGTCTCTCGGAAATATGTATACACTCTGAGACTTGGAAAATAAATTTCCTGAGAAAAAAAATCTCCTCTTTCGAGCTTTTCGTATGATGTGTCTCCAGAATCGTTATCGTGAGAATTTCAATTTCACTTTTGATCGTCTCGAGGGTGCTATGTCGACAGTCTCATCGCTCGATAATACACTCAAGCGAATCAAATCCTATGTTCCAAAAAATACCAAAGTACGCCGAGAATTCCGTGATGTAATACAGGAATCTATGGGAGTATTTGTCGAGGCGCTCGAAAATGATATTGATACAGTGAATGCTCTCACTGTTGTTTTTGATTTTGTGACACGGGTCAACCGTGACATAGATGACCTCTCTCTCACGACAAAAGAAGTATCATCCGTGATAGAGATTTTGAAATCATGGGACATGGTTATGGGCGTCATAGATTGGGATCTGATGAATGAAACAATCATACCAGAAAGTATCACTACTCTCGCCCAAGAGAGAATTGAAGCAAAGAAAAATAAGGACTTTGCTCGTGCCGATGCCCTGAGGGAAGAAGTCGAATGACTCGGTTATCTGATTATTGATACAAAAGAAGGATTTACGCTGGAGAAAAAATAATATAGAATACTCGAATCATGTATCTCTTTATCAACACACTTTCAGAACCCAGCTACATAGCACTCTTTGATACAGAGAGAAGTATTATTGATAGCGAGACATGGCCTGGGAAACAAAAAGAATTCGACACACTCAGTGAAAAAATAGATGAACTCTTATCGAAAAATTCAATGCTATATAAACAACTCTCTGGTATAGTTGTGATGGTCTGACCGGGAGGATTTACTGGGACTCGTGTGACGACACTTGTTGCAAATAGTCTTGCCTATTCATTTAATATACCCCTCTTCCCTCTCACGGTCTGAGATTTTTTCTCCTATCAAGAAGCCCCCCTTCCGTGGATTATCTCTATCACAAAAAAAGAAGTCCTGCTCTGGCAAAACAAAGAAAATCCTCTCATCACACAAATCAGTGAACTACTGGAAGGTATATACAGCAGTCTGGCACCAATTGACTTTGATTCACGGGAACATACAATACTCACAAGAAACGATTACACTCGTGCCATAGCTTCACTCCCCCTTTCGAATCCTCGAGAGAGAATCCAACCTATTTACGCAAAAGATCCAAATATAACCCTCAAAAAATCCCATGGCTCATAATGAATTACTCCATAGCAAAATTCGTGACTGCGTCGGTATTACTCTCGAGTCAAATGAGGAACTCTATCTCGTGGTACGGAAACACTGGATTATCCTCGTTGAAACCGCGTTGTTCCTCTTGATACTTTGTGCAATATCTGTCTCAATTTACTTTATTGGAAATTTTGCCCGTATTCCTACACTCTTCCTCATTCTCACAATAATAGGTATAGCCATGGTCTCTATACAGTATATATTTGTTCATTGGGTCAATAATGAACTCGATATCCTCATCATCACCAATCGCCGGATTATAGCCTATGACCAGGTCAAATTTCTCGATAGAAAAATGTCTCAGACAACCATTGATCTCGTTCAAGAAGTAAATGCTTCAACATCTGGACTCCTCGGAAATCTCCTCCATTACGGTAATATGATGGTACGAACTGCCAGCGACTCAGCGAGCAATATCTCGGATTTTAACATGACACACATCCCCAATCCGATAGAAACTTCGAGAACTATTCACTCGTTCATAGATGAATACCGTCACTCTCTCGATGAACCATGACAGAAGTAAAAATCCATGAGAGCTGGAAGAATGTGCTTCAGCCAGAATTTGAGAAACCATATTTTCAGAAACTTTCTCAGTTTGTAAAAAATGAAATACTCGCAGGAAAAACGATTTATCCACATCCTAAGAATATATTTGCTGCGATGGATATGACACCGTTTGAAAAAGTACGAGTCGTCATCCTTGGTCAAGACCCCTATCATGGTCCAGGACAGGCTCATGGCCTCGCATTTTCAGTTCAGGAATGAATCAGAAATCCTCCATCATTGATGAATATTTTTAAGGAAATGAGTAGTAGTCTCAACAAGCCAATACCAAAGAGTGGAGATCTCACTCACTGGGCTTCACAATGAGTCCTCCTCCTGAATACCACACTCACCGTCCGGGCTGGGCAGCCCCTGTCTCACGCTGGGAAATGATGGGAAACATTTACCGATGCTGTGATTCATACCCTCTCAGAAAAACGAGATTTCCTCATATTCCTCCTCTGGTGAAGTCACGCTCAAAAGAAAAAATCTCTCATCGATACGACGAAACATATAATCCTCGAAGCCCCTCACCCCTCTCCCCTCTCAGCTCATCGTGGATTTCTTGGCTGTGGACATTTTAGCAAAACAAATGCTCTCCTGAGAGAGCATTTAATAGCGGAAATTGAATGGTAAAACTGGTGCCCCAAACAGGAATCGGACCTGTATTTGCTCGTTAGGAGTGAGCCGTTCTTCCATTAAACTATCAGGGCATGTATTCGAAGTATAGAGAAAAAATAAAAGAGAAAAGAGAAAAAATGTCGATTTTTCCAGATTTTTTCACTATTTTGACGATAAGTCTAGTTATATAGAAGGATTTTCGCAGTTCTCGTGTTCTCCTCAAGAAAAAAAAGAGTATAATAAATCTCATTACAAACATGTCTCTCGAACTGCTTTTCCTCCTCACTCTCCTCATCACATTTCCCATCGTTGGGACAATGGTAGTTTTTTTGATGAAAAAAAGCATCGATCAAGCTCGTTGTCTCGACAAAGTGCACCTCCAGATTCTCATACCGCGGAAGGACTCTGATGCGGATGCAAAACAAGATAATTCAAAAGATTTCAAAGACTATATCGGTCTGATGGAACAGCTCCTCACTGCTATGAGCTCGCTCTATTCTGGCAAATTCATGAACAAACTCAGGGGGCAGCATACTTTTTCTCTCGAATACATCGCCTATCAGAATCAGCTCTATTTTCACATGGTGGTCCCGCGGAAATATCAGGGACTTGTAGAGAAACAAGTGACAAGCTTCTTCTCAGATGCTGTCATCGAGGAAGTAGAAGAAATCAACATCTTTGAAGGGGGTGACCTCCACTATGCTACTGAATGTCTGACACTCGGTCATAACTATATATTCCCGATAAAGACACACCAGAAGCTCGAATCAGATCCTATCAACAATATCACAAACGCCCTCTCAAAACTCGATGAAGATGAGTCATGCATGATACAGATTATGCTCAGGCCGACGGATAATCACTGGCAGAAACACGCGAGTAAACATGCCAGCCACATGCAGAAACATGGTCATCACGGAGGAGGATTGAGCCCACTCAGCCTCATAAAAGGTTTTATCAATTTCTGGAAAACAGATTCCAAGGACGATGGAAAGCATGAAGAAAAAGAATGACCAAGTGCTCTCGAATCAGAAGAAGTGAAACTCATCGATGAAAAGAGTAAGAAAATCGGTTATGACGCGATAATCCGTATCATGACGGTCGCTCGCGATCATCACGAGTGTGAGATGCAGATGAAGAATATTCTCTCATCATTCGAACAATTCAAGAGCCCAGATACCAACTATTTCCATGATTCACACGAACATGCGAGTGCCCGGACGGTGAGAAATATCCTCTATCGGACATTCTCACGACCAGGCTGGAAAAAATGGAAGCCCATGATTCTCAATGTCGAAGAGATTTCTTCACTCTTTCACTTCCCTCACTCCAAATACAACCTCACACCCGAGATAAAGTGGCAAAAATTCAAAATCGTCAAAGCCCCTGACAATCTCCCAAAAGATGGAATTCTCCTAGGTCATAATGTATATCGTGGAAAGAAAGTGCCTGTCTATATGCAGTCAGAAGATCGCATGCGACACTTTTATGTCATCGGTCAGACAGGTACTGGTAAAACGACTATTCTCATGTGAATGGCTCGTCAAGATGCAAAAATGGGGCATGGTATGGCTGTCATGGATCCCCACGGTGATTTCGCAGCTGACATGCTGGCCCACATACCACGAAGTCGTGCTGATGATGTGATATATTTCAATCCGAGTGATACGGCTCGTCCAATGGGCCTCAATCTCCTCGAAGCTCGCGATGCCGATGAGCGTGAATTTGTGGCACAAGATGCGACCAAAATGATGATCAAACTCTTCGGAAATGAAGTGTTTGGTCCACGAATCCAGGATTACTTTCTCAATGGTGTTCATACACTCATGGAGTACCCTGCAGGTGGTGCCCTCACTGATATTGTCCGACTCTTCACTGATGACAATTTCCAGATGGAGAGACGCCGAACGCTACAGAATAAGATAGTAAAATCATGGTGGGACTACACCTATGCTGCGATGGGTGACCGCGAGAAAAAAGAAATGATCCCCTATTTCCAGGCAAAATTCTCTGGGTTTATCACCAATGAACTCCTCCGAAATATCATCGGTCAGACAAAAAGCTCGTTTCAGGTCGATGACATCATGAATACTGGGAAGATACTCCTCATCAATCTCTCAAAGGGTATCCTCGGAGATCTCAATTCGAAACTCCTGGGTATGATATTCGTCACAAAAATTCAAGGGGCAGCTATGGCACGACAAAAAATCGACAAAGAACTACGAAAAGATTTCTTCTTCTATATGGATGAGTTTCAAAACTTCGTCACTGACTCTATCGAGTCAATACTCTCAGAAGCTCGTAAATATCGACTTTCTTTGAATGTCGCTCATCAATATATGTCTCAGCTCGAGCAGTCAGACGCGCTTACAAAAAGCTCTGTGAATCTCAAAAATGCCATCTTTGGTAATGTGGGTTCTATGATGAGCTACAAGGTCGGCGCTGAAGATGCTGAAAAATTAGAGAAAGAATTCGCTCCAAACTTCTCTGGTGGCGATCTCGTGAATATGGATAAATTTAAGGGTGTTATGCGTCTCATGATTGATGGTCAGGTATCTCGAGCGTTTAGTCTCATACCAGAAAACATCTACCTTGAAAAATGAGATCCAAAGCTTATGCGTGCATATATGGAGCTCTCTCGTCTCAAATACGGTCGTGAAAAAGAATTCGTCAATCGTGAAATTTTGTTTAGAATTGGTGCACCGTAGTAGCCCACTAAAGTCGGACAGAAAAAGTTAAAGAAAAAGTAAAACAGAGAAATTTTTATTATCTACCTATGGTTCGCTCTTATTTTTCATTTTCCGGTAATTTAAAAAAGGTTCTCACCTTTGTGCTTTGTACTTTGTACTTTGTACTTAATCATGTCGCTTTTGCTGCCTGCGAACCAGCTAAGAGCTGCAATCCTAAAAGCGATCCTCTCGGCTATACCTGCTATAGCAAAGGGAAATATTCGTACGAATGTAATGTCGAGAATTTCTGTCTCGGGAAAGCTCCTGGTGCAGATCCGCTGAATTATCTCACACCTGATAAGCAGCTGATAGAAAAACATGACACCAAATACCCAGACCTGTCAAAAGAAAAAGCCCCGAACTTTGACGACCTCAGAAAAACATATGAGGAATCACAGAATAATATCCTGGGGTGTGCAACGCGCAAATCAAACTATGAACTCCATAAATCTCTCATCAATGATTACGGAACCCCTGATGAATCAAAGAAAATACTAGCAAAAGCAAATCAGACTATCCAAAAAAAGATGAAAGAAGAGAAATGTATAGAATCACGAGACTGAGATAAGATTTACAATTATAAGGATCTCCTAGATTCTATGACTTATGAACAGTGTAACTACAATATGTACCTCCAGTACTATGACCAAAATGCTCAAAACAACATAGGAATCCTCTGAGCTGGGAAGTCCATCAGTACTGTCTCAGGCTGGAATGATGTACTAGGAAGCTATAATAATAAGATAGCGGCCGAGCAAGAACTCTCTCAGCGTACTATGGATACAGCTCTCTCTCTCTATGAAAACCATCTAAGAACATACCCAACCTATGTCCTCCTCGGTGTCATGCGTAACCAGGTAGATGAGAACAGACATACCAACCGTGGCATTGTAGAAACATTTATGTATCTGGTTAAACTCTTCTATCGTGCACAAGTTTCTGAAAAGGAAATGATGTGATAAATAGCGTTTCTTCTTTACTTTCTCAAAAGGTATCCTATACTGTGCACATCGTCAGTGTTATGTCGTTAGTAGTGGGTTTACCGCGAAGAGGCGTACAGGGTCGATACTTATTTTTTTCTTTTTTCAGTTATGGGCAAACGCCTTTTTGTCGGAAATCTTCCGTACCGTGTGACAGCAGACCAGCTCCGAGAAATTTTTTCTCAGAATGGTGAAGTAGTAGATGTATTTATCCCTCTCGATAGAGAGACACGACGACCTCGTGGTTTCGCTCTCGTAGAAATGTCTACAGACGAGGAAGCAAATGCAGCTATCGCAGCACACAACGGAGTCACAGAGATCTCAGATGACCGCGGACCTCGTATTATCACTGTTAACGAAGCTCGTCCAAAAGAAGAGCGTCCTGCAGGTGGTGGATACAATGGTGGTGGAAATCGTGATAACGGTGGTGGTGGAAATCGTTGGTAATTCTCCGAACAATCATCTCAATTACTGCCCATTTTGGGGCAGTTTTTTTGTGCTATCGTCAAGCACGCTAGCATTGCAAAATATCTCACAAAACTATAATCCTTTTGCTTATATTTCTTTTATTTATTTTATGAAACAAGTATTTATTCCCCTATTGGTCTCAGCATGCCTCCTCTCTTCTTGTGGTAAGGCTATAACACCATCAACAGAAGAAACAATTGATTCACCTACAACACAGCAGGCCACAGAAACTCCAACCATGACCATTCCTCAGGAAGTGCAAACTGATGTAACCAAGGTTGAAGGTACAAGCACAACAAAATCATATACTGCAGCTGAAGTAGCCACGCATAAAAATGGACTCTCTTGTTGGCTCATACTCGATAACAAAGTCTACGATGTAACAACATTTATATTGAAGCACCCTGGTGGCGATGCTATACTCAAATGATGTGGAAAAGATGCAACACAGATGTTTGCGAAGCATCCAGAAAGTGCAAAAGAGATGAAAGAAAATTTCTATATTGGTGACCTGAAATCATAATGTTTTCTCATCACAAAAAACTCTCCATCATAGTGGAGAGTTTCTTTAAAACATAATTTTCACTACTTACTCATTTTCTCTGCAATCTTTGGGAGGAGATTATTGAGCCCATCGATAGCACGAAGTGTCTCAACGGGTACCATCCAGATAGTTGTATTTGACTGATCTGAAGAGATATCGTTGATAGACTGAAGTGTACGGAGATGGAGGGCTCCAGGTGTCGTACCGAGCATTGCAGCTGCTTGTGAAAGCTTCTCAGAGGCGAGGAGCTCCCCTTCTGCATCAATGATTTTTGCTCGCTTTTCTCGCTCAGCCTCAGCCTGCTTACTCATGGTACGCTTGAGAGATTCTGGGAGATTGAGATCTTTCAATTCTACAGAGTGGATATTTACACCCCATGAATCAGATTTCTCATCCACGATTATTTTTATTTTTCTGCTGGCTTCTTCTTTATTTGCAAGGAGCTCATCTAGCTCAAATTGACCGACGATATTTCTCATAGTTGTCATAGCAAATTGCATTATAGCATATTCGAGAGCTCGGACATTCACGACTGATTTCATAGCGTCATCTATTGCATAATAGAGAACAGCATTGATAGTGAGTGAGACATTATCTTTACTCATCGCTTCCTGAGAAGGAATATCAACTGCGCGTTCACGCATATCAACCTTGGTACAAGTCTGGATAAATGGTATGATAAAACGGAGACCAGGCCCAGCAGTGCGAGAATATTTACCGAGAGTAAAAATAACACCGCGTTCATACTGATTCACGATACGGATAGACATTGCGAGGAGTACTGCGAGGACAATGAGGAGAAAGGGAACAAGAGATCCTAAAATAATAAAAATTGCATCCATAAAATTGAGAAAAGGAAATAAAATACCCCTCTAGTATAGGCAGAGTTTCGTTTTATGCAATTATGAGGCTTTTTCCATGCGGACAACTGCCTCTATATGATGTGTATGAGGGAACATATCTACGGGAGTGATATCCGTGACCCGATATTCGCCATTTGGTGCTATCAGCGCTATGTCGCGCACGAGAGTGGCAGGATTACAGCTCACATAGATGATTTCTTTTGGTGAGAAGTCCCGGAGTATACCGGGAGCATTTGGATGCATACCCGCACGAGGAGGGTCGACGATGATGACATCAGGAGACTTCCCTTCTTTTTTCCATTCTTCGAGCACTTTTTCCACAGGCGAATTCACTACTGTCACATTTTTGATGTTATTTTTCTCGAGATTGCGGATATTATCCTCACTTGCTTCTGGCACAATTTCCACCGAATACACTTCTTTTGCTCGACTCGCGAGTACCATACCGATGGTACCAGTGCCAGCATAGAGGTCGAATAGGACAGGATTCTTCGTACGAATCATCTCGCCTGTCACACGATAGAGCTCCTCTGCACCGAGTGTATTGGTCTGAAAGAAACTCTTCGGACTAATCTCAAATTCGAGATCAAAGAGTTTTTCTGTGATAGTTTTTGTGCCTGCTAAGTGTTCAAACAACCCCTGTACTATATCCGCTTTACCGGTGTTGTGGAGGAGATATCCCGAAGTGATAGCAGGGATCATGCCTATGAATTTCTTGAGCGCTTTTCTGAACTCTATCTGTTGATCCTCACCGAGGTAATTAATATTCACAGAAACTATCACCATGGTCTCCCCTGTTTTCTTACTTCGTCGGATGACGAGGTGACGCCAGAATCCTACTTCTGTTTTGACATCGTAGGTGGGGATACGATTTTCGCGAGCAAACGAATTGAAGGCAAGAAATATATCGTTGATAGTATCATCTCCGAGGACACAATAGGTACAATGAACTATACGGTCAAATTGACCAGATTCATGAAAACCAAATCGGTAATCATCGTGGACGCCTTCTCGGGCTGAGATATATTTTCACCAGCTAAATTCTACTTTATTGCGGTATCCATAGACCTCAGGCGATGCGACAATAGGGTGCCAGGTAGCACCTTCTACCATTTCAGGATTGTGTGTGAAAACCTCTCGCATCTGCTGCTCCTTCATCTCGAGTTGTTTCTCATGAGGAATCGGGAGCCATCGACATCCTCCATAGACTTGGAAATTATGAGGAAGTTCAGCTTCGAGCGGTGATTTTTTGACCACACGAAGGAGCTGAGTTTCGAGACGATTTGATCTATTTTTGATAACACGGACATCGACAATACTCTCAGGGATAGCTCCTCACGAGATAAGTATCCTCTTACCTGATTCATGCATAGCGAGTCCTATGCCTCAGAGGATGAGCTTTTCAACGAAAACATTATTGAGTGTGGTTCATTTCATGGGAGAGGAGATGAGAAATATTTTGGATTAATTCAGATTGAGAAGAATATAACATACAGTGCTTTGATACAGCTTGGAGTGAAGCAGATGGTTTCGTGCCTTCTCTGTAGAAACAAAAGATTGGCTTATGAAATGTCTCCGCCCATCCTAGCTCTATACCCATCCCTGTAGAGGCATGAGAAACTTCGGCAATCACACAGTCACATGATTCGATAGTGGATTTTGAGTTTCTTTGAACTTCGGCTGATTCATGTGGAAAAACACAAGTATTTTTAAGACCAATCTCACTATTTCGGAGCACATAATACCATTCATGCTCATAATCAAATCCAGACGAGTGTGCACAATATATTTTCATATTATTCATGGAGTATATACAGAAATAGATATTTACGAAAATTTTTTGACAGTACAGCGTCTCTCGCTACAATGCCTCTACTTTGTGTACGCGGACGTAGCTCAATTGGCTAGAGCTCCTGCCTTCCAAGCAGGTTGTTGTGGGTTCGAGTCCCATCGTCCGCTCCAAAATAAAGTATAAAACTACCTTCGGGTAGTTTTTGTTTACATAGTGGGACATCGAACGAGTTCGAGTGACTCGCTCTGAGATTCACTCAGAGCTCCCGTCCGCTCCATTACAAATTATAAACCACCCAAAAAGGTGGTTTTATTGTGCTACAAACATATTTCCACCGATCCAAGCGAGATCAAATATCGCCCGCTGAGTACGGGCAAAAGAAGCACTCTCTACTATAAATCCATAACTTTCGTCTTTTTCGAGAGAAATAATAGCGACCTTATCTCCATAGATGAGAACATCTGAACCAAATATAAATTCCTGATTATTCACAAAGAGTATCTGCTCACCCTCAAACAGTGTCCCTCCAGTCACATAGGACTTTGCTTCGGGAGAATAGGTCGAGATAGTACGGGATGTCACTTTTGCTTGTTTTCTTTTTTCTCGAAATTCTGTCACTTGGTCTCAGAAAATAGCGAGCATAGCTCCGAGGTTTGTATATGTCAGAGCCTCACCCGGCACCTTCAATACATCTTCCATCACTGTCTCAATCCCCGAAGTCCCCTGATACATCTTTACCTTTGCCTGTTTGTTGCCTTTTTGACTCATCATCTGATTCAGAAGTGGCAAATTCCTCGATATCGTGAGAAGTCGAGATTCCGCGATAGTGACCAATTTTTCAGGTGGTTCTGGAGTATAAAATGTGGCCCCCTCACGAAATACAGTCGAAACAAGTCCCTTGGAGACAAGTTTTTTGAGCGTATAATTACAAGTTTCTCGCTTGAGATCACAGGTACGGGCAATAGTCGATGCGGGATTGGTCCCAACAGAGAGGGACGCGAGGTATACTTTCGCCTCCTCCTCGGTCAAACCCAACTCAGAAAGTGTCTCTATAAGTGCAGTCATGGTGTCATTATACCCTATTTTCCGTCAGGTGGAAAATTTTTTCACCAGCATTGTTTTGACTCTCAAAGTTTTGTCCTAGAATGAGAGATTGTATTCACCTTAAGAATACTCATCAATTCGCTATTTTATGAGATTTATACCTTCCTGAGAGACTATCATCGAAACAAAAAAATGCCAGTTATCTGGAAAAGAATTTTTTGTGACGGATAAGGATATGGACTATTACGAAAAGAAGTCCCCTATTTTTTGAGGAGTGAAGTATCTCATTCCCAGCCCTACACTCTCACCAGAAGAAAGAAAAAGAAGAAGACTCTCATGGAGAAATGAACGAAAACTCTATCACAGAAAGTGTGATAAAAGTGGAAATTCAATCATTGCGATATACTCCCCTGATAAGCCATACACCGTCTACGATCAAAAAGTGTGGTGGGGTGATGACTGGAATCCGACAGATTTTGGTCGAGATTTTGACTTTGAAAAGCCTTTTTTTGAACAGCTAGGTGAACTTCATAGAAGTGTACCACAGATAAATGTCATAACTTCCCAGAATGAAAACTGTGAATTTACCAATCTCACGGCTAATTGTCGGAATTGTTATCTCATCTATGAATCATCAAACAATGAATTTTGCGAATATGGATGTTGGTTCCAAAAGTCAGAAAATTGTCTGGATTGCTCATATGTTCACGAGTGCAAATATTGCTATGAGATCAGCGATTGCTACAACTGCCATTCTCTCTTCTGGAGTCAAAACTGCGACAACTGCAGAGAGAGTTATTACCTCTCAAACTGCATGTCCTGTCAGAAATGTTTCTGATGTGTGAACCTCGTCAATAAAGCATATCACATTTTTAATCGTGAAGTGACGCCAGAACAATTTGAAGCATTTTCACGGAAATTTTTCCTCTCAAGCCCAGAAGAACAAAAAAAATTACTAGAGAATCGAGAAGAGATCATAGATATATCTCCAAAGAAATATGGGCATACCCTACAGGGTGAAAATTGTATTGGAGACTATATCAGGAACGGCAAAAACTGTGTCGAGTGTTTCCATGTTCATGATGCGGAAAATTGTAAATATGCTGAACATATATGGAGAAACTCTCGAAATAATATGGATGTTTCGACCGTTGGCCGCGACTCTGACTGGGCTTATGAATGTATAAATAATGGCATAAATTCCTCAAATAATAGTTTCTGTATACAAAACTGGACTTGCAGTAATGATTTATACTGCATCTCTTGTTTCAATTCGCATGATAATTTCTGATGCATATCGCTCAAAAAACACGACCACTGCATTCTCAATAAACCATATTCAGTTGGAGAATATGAATCGCTCGCTGGAAAAATAATCGATCACATGAAGACAACAGGCGAGTGGGGAGAATTTTTCCCAACATGGCTTTCTCCTTTTGGTTATGATGAAACAGTCGCAAATGAATACTTCCCTCTCTCTGAAAGTGATGTGAGAGAAAAAGGATGGAAGTGGAAAGGCGAGGAAGAAACTTCATCCTACCATGGACCTTTTGTCACCCCCCTGGCAACAACAGAATATGATGAGAGAGTTGTATGATACGAAATAGCGCAAAAAAATATTGACGCAATTATCGGATGAATACTCCAATGTGAGATAACAAATCGACCATTTAAAATCATAAAACAAGAACTCGCTTTCTACATCGAGAATAATATTCCACTTCCGACGAAACATCCGGACCAGAGGCATAAAGAGAGAGCTGGCTTGAGAAACAATCAAGACCTCTTTGAGAGAAAATGTGATAATTGTGTGATAAAAATACAGACAACTTATGAGCCAAATACAAAAAATGTCCTCTGTGAAAAATGTTATCATAAAATTGTTTACTAATTTCTATATATG
>JBFZBA010000024.1:0-3416 GCA_041308705.1 Candidatus Altimarinota bacterium | reverse complement strand
CAAATATCATATTACAGTTTTTTGGAGATACGCCTTGGGTAAAAAGATGGGTATTGGGCTTCAAAAATGATAACGAAATGCAGTACACAGAAACTGCAATGAAAAATATCATAGCAGTGAAGTGATCACCTGTAAATGCTCTAATTAATTTCAGCGATCTCTCTATACGCGACTTCCGAGATATACTCGGACAATTCGGAATGCTAGATTTCTGAGTTCAGGAAAATGTCGAAGCAGCATTTCTCGGGAAACATGCTGATAATCCAAAATACTTAAAATATCACCGTATATATAATGGTATAGATAATGTCGCAGAAAAAATAACAGCAAATTGAGAAGCATACGATCCTGTACAGAGAATGATGGATCTCCTAGAGTGTAGCAATAATCCTGAGCACGACGCTACTTATGAAAATCCTGAAGACTTTGTTACGCCTATCATTGCGACTGAAAGTGCAGAAACTCCTGAGCCAACAGAGGAAGAAGCAGAAGCTCAAGCACTGAAGTCAGCACAAGAGATCGACAAAGAGAAGACAGATGCAGCGGCAGCACTTGTGAGAGAAGAAGCTATTCCAGACAATCCCGATGCTATCAATGTAGCTCGAGAGAGACTCAATACGGCCGAAGAAGCAGTGAAAGAAAGTATAAATTGACAGAAGAAGGCACTTGAAGAGTATCTAGCAACCCAAGAAGCAAGCCTCAAAGATATAACCGAAATAGAAATTCCTATGGCTCGTAGAGCACTCACAGAAGCTCAGAATAATCTCGCACGAGACCCAGAAAATACAGAATTACAGACAAAGAAAGCAGAAACAGAGAAACATCTATCAATACTAGAAAAGAAAGCAGAAAGCCTGAAAAATGCTCTCGCTGATATCCGAGACAATCTTATGAAGAAATTTGAAACTCCGTGAGTAACATCAGCACTCGAGGCTACTCAGTTATCAGCAGAGGTAAAGAATAAGCTCGATATCGCTATTGGTGCTACAGAGACCGAAGTAGTCAAAACAGAGAGAGAGAAGACAGAAGCAGAAAAGGAAGCAGAAAAGGAAAAAGAAAAAATCCAGAAAGAGAAAGAAAAATTATTTGGTATCTACAAAAAAATAAAAGAAAGTAAGGAGGGATACTACCGCGACTCTGAAGAGAATTTTGTCTATGTTATAGATGACAAATGAAACTTATTTAGATATGAATATAATGGATGATTTGATAGAGTTTGGAACTGGGGGAAAAATATAATATCTGACAATAATCTTCCAAAAGATAATATGGACCTCAATAATCAAATACAAATATATAAGACAGGAAACACATGGAGCGACATAGGAATGAAAACATCAACATGATACTTTTGGACTACTTATTCATCTTGGGAAAGTCAAACAGATCGCGTACGAATGAAAAACGACGCTCCAGATACCCCTGATTGGTATAACTCTTAAAAATATTATCTAACTTTTTATATATGGTTTACATGGCCCCCCTCAATCCCGATAGTTACCGCGACAATGAAAAACATGTCGACAACTTCGCTGATCATCTTCGACAAAAAGCAGTACAGGAACAAAGAAATATAGCTGATATTACTGGAGAAGAAATGCATCGATTCAAAGATGTGATGTTCTGAGTAAACACTCAACATGGCGGCTCTCAACTACGACTGAGAGACGACCACGGAAAAGTAATATCCAAGCTCAAAGCAGGCGCTCAATTCAAAATTCTATGAAATGGAGTGGCAACAATAGATAATGATAGAAATAAAAGCATGCCTGATGAGCACATATGGGTCGAGGTCGAGGTCGATGCAGCAAATACAGAAGCTGGCGGAACTGGGCCAGTCCGATGATGGGTCTCAACAGAATACATCCAATCTCTCTCTGAACCCATAGAACCAGTAGCGCCGAAGCCGCTCGATCCTGTCCTTGATAATCCAGATTCTTGGGGGGATGATGTACCTGAGCCACCGAAGCCTAATCCAGAAGTTGTAAAACCCAAAACAGAAGAAACAGAGAAACCAGGGACCCTACAGAGTCCCGATGCGAGTTATACAGAAGTTCCTGCTGCACCAGTATCGCAGACTCCTGTAAATGAAACAGAAAAACCAGGTAATCTGCAGAGTCCAGATGCAAAATACACTGAAGTTCCGACTCCTCCTGTATCAGCTACACAAACACCTGAAACCCAAAAAACTGAGAAGCCAGGTACTCTACAGAGCCCAGATACAAAACATACAGAAGCTCCTACGGTAAATCCACAAACACCTCCACCTACAAACGAAACAGAAAAACCAGGCACAGTACAATTCGCACCAGAAGAAACAAGAGCAACTACGCCCGAACCTGAAAAGAAAAAATGATTTTTTTCATCATTAAATGATACATTAAATAATTTCTATACAGATGTATACAGAAAGATAACAGGCTGAAAACCGGTAGTATCGGAACAAAGTACGACAACGACGAATAGTGGTGAACTCGTAATAAAACCAGCAAATGCTGACGAAAAACCTGCAACGACTGTACCAGAAACTGTGACAACACCAGAAACACCACAGCCTGAAAAGAAAAAAATAGTGACAGATCCTACCGAATAATCATACCCTAATGAAAAAATCGACAAAACTATGAACAATCTCTCTCTGAGTTGGATTAGCAGGAATGCTGGGCGTGTCAACAGTATCTCAATCAACTCGTGATTCTATAGTCGATATATTGGAGGATTCTCGTGCATCACATGCGATGGTCATAGATAGAATCGAGCACGACCCATCTTTCTCAGAACAACAAAGAACACTTCATGTAAAAATACAAACAAAATACCATCTACTCTCAGGAAACATACAGAATAACAAAAGATTTCACGGATTCTGGGGTTTATGGGACAGTAAATTGCCACTCTTCGGAGATACAGAAAAGCGCCTCAAGGAGATTCATAGTCAGATCCAGACAGCAAAGACTGAACCAGAACTCCAGAAAATCAATGATGAGCTAAAAAAACTCATCGATGAATTTCATGTTATCATGCTCCGAGATGAAGAAGAAATACAAAAAGAACTCAGCGAAGGCATCGCTCATATATCAGCACAGGATAGAGAAGCAATCCAGTCCTATATGAGAGAGTGTCTCTGAATCATAAAAAATGACCTCACTGTAGGAGATGTATCCGTAGATTATACGCTCACATGAGGGAGCAATATAGAAAATCTCCTCGAAGTATTCATTAATGAGACAGACCCTGATCGCATCAATGAGATTCTCATAAGGCTGGTCAATAACTACAGGGATATCTATGCAGATTCAGACTCTGAGCTCGCACTCCATCACATGACAGAGATAGCCGAGAGGCTCATCTCGGGAGACAGTCCAGGTGAAATAGCGGGGAAAATAATTGGTGTATGAGCAGTAGCTCTCTTGGGA
>JBFZBA010000023.1:0-3755 GCA_041308705.1 Candidatus Altimarinota bacterium | reverse complement strand
CTCATCCGTCGTGACCTAGAAGACACCAAACTCTTTATCACTACGCGTGATGCGTATGCAACAATCACCTGTGAAAAAATCCTCCAATTCTTCCGAAATTCTATTTTTTCTTGGTCAACTGGTGGCAAAAACTATGCCAATGGTGGTGATATAGAAGCGTTCAAGACTATGCCAATAGCGCATCTCGAAGAGCTGTATCTACACGACAATATAGAGGAAATGGAAACTCTCAGTGATCTCATCGATGATGTCATCGTGAAGATGGTCGACGAGTTCCGAAGTTTTGAAGCAGTACGATCATGTTTTAATTTCTACAATCACCGCCCAGCATTTGGCAAAAATTCTCCGATATTCCGTGATTGTCTGCAGTACATCGTCACAGTAGCTCGTCACGCACAGAGTGCAGGAACCAATGAATCATATTTCCAAAATGCTGGTGCTCAAATCAGACAATATCGTGAAATGCTCGACCCAGAAAAGAGTGTCCCAGAAGACTACAGACTCTTCCTGTGATCAAGCGATAAATCCACTTCTCAGATCCGCCATGATATCGAGGAAACTCTCGGACAATACCTCCGCACGCTCGTATCATTTGCTCAAATGCAGAAAAAAGGCACCAAAAACGAGCTCAAACAAGACCTCGAATCATTTCTCTCAGATACAGGCTACACGCTCGAGACGCTCCGAATCGAGATTGCACCGACCTACAAGACCACGATGGACAAAATCATATTCAAGCGGTCAGGCTGGGAACTCCACGAAATCCCTGCAAAAAAATAGATTTGCAATTCATTTTCCTATATAGTACAATATCATTATGAAAAAATATATCCTCCCTCTCGCGCTCCTCGGAGCAGTCTCTCTCTCGGCATTTGCTGAGCCAGAGTCAGTAGAGTGTTCTACCAATCCCAGCTTTGGAACCAATAGCTGTGAAGTCTGCTACACAGAAAAATTTGATGCTACGGAAACACCAGAGGGGTTTACCAGCAATATCACTTCTGTAAAAATTCCCTGGAAACATAATGGTGGAGAGCTCGATGAAATCATCTATGATAACGAGCAAAAATTCCCAGAAATAGTATCAACTATCAAGGTCACATCAAAACCAGAAAAGAAAGAAGAACTCTGGAAAAACCATGAGTCCCTCATCTGGACACCATTTGCTGATCATAAGGAAGTATTTATCGGAGATGGCGAAGAACTAGGTCTTTATAAGCTCCAGGACAAGGCAGGAATCACTGTCACAGGAAAAAAGGCAGACGACACAATCATGTTTGTGACTCCTCTCGTCGTTCGAGATTTTGATGCAAAGACCAATGAAGACTCTGACTCAACAACAAGAAATATCTGTGTCATGGGTAAATTCACCATGAAAAAAGCTGGCGCTGCCACAACAACACCTGGTCCTATCGCTATTCCTACAACGACATCTGAACCATCACTCCTCGATACACTCGCAGACATCACCACATCAGATGCACTCGATAATGCTCTGGACTCTCTCGATACAGAAACAATAGATACTGATGATACAGAAGCAGCAGAAACAAATATCGAAACAGATCCTATCCTCAATGCTGCAGGAGAGACTATCATTACAGCCGATCAGACAGCCGCAGAAACTGGTCCAGCTCTCTGGATTTCCCTTCTTCTCGCATTTGCATTTGCCAGCGCTTGGAATGCTTGGAAAAAACAGAAGGCTTAATACTAGACTTTTTAATTCTAGAAGTATAATAAAGCCATGACACCTGGAACTACGACATGACCAGGAGAGAATAGAGAAAACCTCGACCGTCGTGCCGGGGAAGCAACCAATCATGGAGAACAAGTCCGACACACTCGCAACGAATGTACCAAGCTCACAAAAAATGATGCATCGTTTCAGAAACTCATAGAAGAATACCACCAAAAAGGTAAAACGCGCGAACAGATAAAAGAAGAATTCAAAAAACGACTCAGATGACTCTCAAAAGCCACACGAGATAAGATGGGTATTGAGAGCGCAGGAGATGATACGACCGACACCGAAATAGAGGCATTTTTGACCAAAACTGGCTGCTTTGATAATCAGCTGATGGCAATTATAGACAGTGATGTCAGAGCCCGAGAGAAGGCCAATGAAAACATGATAAACAGCTGTCTCGAAGTCGTTCATGACGAATATGGGAATTTTGACGAGGCTGAACTCAAAAAATCACTCAAAAAAGAAGATCCGAGTCGGCTCAGGACTTTTCTCCAAAATGCGAAATACCGCAAAACCTACCTGAACAAACTTCCCGGAAGTCGTGATCTGAGAGATAAAAATTTCTCGGATGTGGATTTTGACGAAATAACAAAAAAAATTAGCGAACTCCCCGTAACTCATCCAAAACGCAGAGAAATACAGGAAGCATGGCTCAAGATAGCGCATGTAGCTCATCCTGATAGCAATCTCGCGAGCGCTTTTCACAATATCTCCCACGAGTGAGGCTCACACATCGACATCGCTGGTGCCTATAGTGCATTTTTCGGGAAGGATAATACGCTCATCTCGGCTGAAAATCGTGAGAAAATTCTCAATTTCCTCGTGAGGCAATACACTCCAAGAGTACCATTAAGCGTCCTCACGGTCAGAGACCCCACTTCGAGCACGAAATACCTGACTTCAGGAGCAGACGAAGCTGAGATAGAGAAAAATCTCCCTGCCGATCCTGAGCTCGCAGAAGCCCTCAGAACAGATAGAAGACAACAGTGGGAAAAGACCTACAAGACACACATCGGAGGCAGCAAGAATATGATAGGAACGCGCTCACTCCCATTTGAAACAAAAGTCAGAATCCTCTCACAATTTGGCTCTATAGGAAAAGCTGAGAACATGAGGAACTATTACCGCGGAAAACCAGGCTCACTCCGCTCTAGCACGAATACAGAGGGGGAATTTCGTGAAAAATTCATTGCTACATATGGTATTGATACAGAAAAACTCGATACGAAATCTGGCCTCACAGAGGAGCTCGTCGCACGACTCGGACACAGAGTAGACGGCATCGAACACTTCGATGCTGGATGTGCGATGCAGTGGAAGACAAAAAATAAAGAAGGTGAGGAGATAACAGGCTACTATATCATCGACACTGTCCCTGGAGACACGCTCGACGAAGACAATATCCTCACTGTACGATTTCTCGGAGATAACAAGGATCCTCTCTCACCAGGTGGTCTCGCACACCACTACACTGGTGCTGATTTTTATGAATACCTCGCTGGCTGTGCCGAAGATGGTCTGATTACATTCCGAGAAAGAGGAGAATTCGATACAGAACTCGAGAAAAATACCACAGATAAGAAACTCCCCCGCTATTTCACAGATATTGAAACCCAGTTAGAGCTACGGAGCCAGTTCCCTGATACTGTAGAAGTGGTGAATTTCGAACAATTCAATACAGAAGTCGACCAACTCCTGAATCCTGGAGGAAATAATCCAAAAGAAGCACAATCACCAAAAGAACGAGAACTCCATGAAGGGATGATATTCTGTAAAACATGAGCAGGCGGTATTGATACATTTCAGATACGAGGTCTCGACAAAGACGCTGGCACAATCACACTCTGGGACGGTTGGGGAAAATGAAAAAAATCAGTTATTGAGATGCCATTTTCAGACTTTTTACGCACGCTCAAATCAATGAGGCAGTGAGAAAACAAAGTACACCGAGTCCCCACAGGTGGGAAAAAAATTACCACAGATATCTTTAATACACTTTGCTTAAAGAAAG
>JBFZBA010000022.1:0-10859 GCA_041308705.1 Candidatus Altimarinota bacterium | reverse complement strand
CCTACTGAATTTGAAGTTGCGGATTATGCCATTGAGATGATTTTGGCTGCTTACAAGAACAATTCTGCAACTATGCCAGATTACCCCTGACTCTGAAATCCCACAGAGTATTCTCTCGATGCTCATTATGAAAATGAATATCTCGAGTATATCATTGGGAGTATCCGTAAATCTCTCCGTGATCTTGTGCCAGATTATATAGTTGATGCGCCTTCTGAATCTCTCAAACGGATGGTATGGCAAGTCTATGGCGCCCTGAAGCTCCAACCAATAATAGAAAAGGATAAAAAATGAAATTCTACCACCTATGAATCTTTTTTTCAATTTGAGGAAGTAGGGAGAGTGGATCAGGCTCCTGACAAAAAACGGCGCGAATATCTCGACAGGGAGCTCTGGTCCCGAAATCAAGAACATTCTCGTGCCATGAGTGAGAGATTTGATTACTTGTCTGAGTTTTTTTCTGCTACATCAACCGATAAACAAAATGCTTTAGCGATACTCAAAATTTGTTTTCGTGATATAGAAAAAATCATGGAAAAGATGCAAATCTTTTGTGTACTTCATGGATTTGATAATCCACTGGATATGTCATCTGAACCAGATGCGCCAATTTCTTTTTCCGAGGACGATCGTTCTCCAATCGCAGATTTGTGGAGGATTTTTCGCCTGTCCGCCTCTGAGAAATATCTCAAACAATTTCTCCCTGAGGGTATGAAAAAGGCCGAACCTTATCTCTTTTGTTTTCCTTTTGAGAAGCAAGGAGATGCAGAGGATCTCACAAATTGAAAACCGGATATCTACGAGCGAATCTATGAACGAAAGCTTTTGATATATTACTTTGCTACTCCCAAACTTATTACCCTAACACAAACATGATTACAAGAAGTAAAAAAGTACCTCCTAGATTTGGCTATTGAAATTAAGGCATGTAAAACAAGTATCAATTATTTTTCTCCTGACTCCTGAAGAGATGAAATTTTGGAAGAACAAAACGATATTGCTCGTGTACGTTTTCTGTATAATCGAGTCGAAGTTCTTCAAAAATGATGTACAGCTGCAGAGATTGGTCACGAGGCTGTGATTATTTTTCGTACCATATCTCAGGCCTTGCATCTCTTTATAGATACTGCTACTTCTCGGCTCTCTGCCACGATTGCTACTGAAGCATTAAAAAATCAAGTCATGGATTGATTGAAAGCCACTCTCTATACAACCCTTGATCACGCATTGACTGATTTGAATGATGTAGAAGAGGAGCCTATTCCTACTATGAGATCGATACTTCGGGAAGCGTGTAATTTTCTCTATCATAAATAGATTGATTCCTAGATTTTCACGGTATTATCAGCGCATGGCACACAGCTCTGGATTTCTCTCATTTGTTTACCACCATAGCCTCGGTTACCCACTCTTGCTCCTCTTTCGGACACGGTGGTTTTCGGCGATGATGGGGTGGATATTTCAGACCCCTTTTTCTCACTTTCTGATTCGTCCTCTTTCTCGCATGTATCACATCAGTCTCGATACTTACCAGATTCCAGTGAATGGATTTCGTTCACTCAATCAATTTTTTATTCGTGAGAAAAAGCCGGAATTACTCTCATTTCCTGAGAAATATCTCGGGAGTCCTGTTGATGGCTGTATAGAATTGTTCCAGCATATTAGTCTGACAGATGATTTTGTCGTGAAGTGATACCGCGCCAATCCTCTTAAATTGTTCTGACCAGATATCCAGGATTTCATCTGAGGTGATGTCTGTTTCTGTCGTCTGCGTTTTTCTGATTATCATCGTTTTCATTTTTTTGATGATGGAGAGATTCTCTCATCTACTCCTCGAGATGGCCCTCTGTACTCCGTCGATAACCGTGTGCTGGATACTGGATTATGGATACACAACAAATCTCATCTGATGCGAATTCGTACAGCGAATTTTGGTGAAATACTTTGGCTCGAAGTGGGGGCGACCAATGTCGGTTCGATCACAAATCATAAAAAAATAGGAGAAAAATTTTCTCGATGAGAAGAGAAATGATATTTCGAACTCGGCGGTTCGGCTTTGCTTCTCGTCTTTCAGAAAGATGTGATTCAGTGGTCTTCATCTCTCATTGAAAAAACTCTTCTGAGAGAAGAGTTCGAAGTGATGACGGGAGAGATTCTTGGTCAAAAGAAAAACTAGTACCAGCAATCTTTCCATCCGATGTGATAGGCGATGGTATTAGCTAGGAGACTCAGGAGTGGTCAGATGATCAGGAGGAACAGGCACCCTACGATACCGGGATTATAAAATGGAAGCATGAATATAATGGCTCCGACCATATAATCGATTCCATCCCATGGCTGAAACATGGTACCTGGTTTGTATCAGAGTCTGCGCTTAAAAAAACTCTTTATCATATCGCCTACGAGTGCTCCGAGACCCAGCCAACCCCCCAGAAATATCCCAGCAGTGAAGGTCAAGTAGAGATTGTAATAGTCACTGTATACGGGCATAATGGAGATAAAAAATCATCGTCCTAAAAATAATACAAGTCCTACGAACATGCCTGCTATCACCCCTGTCATGAGTCCTCTCACGGTCTTATTTGCTCAGAATAATCGTGCGTGTATTGGACGAGAGAATTGTCGTATGTAGGGTATATTTTTTGCTACAACTGGTACAGCATTTGCTATAAAAGCCGGCAAGAAAATGACAAATATTTGCAGGAAATTAGCGAAGAACATAGTGAGGAATGAGCAACAGTATGATGGATGCTATTATGTAGCTGAGTGTGATAACAGTCTGTGCGAGTCATATAGCCCACACATCTCCACCATATATTCCTGGAAGTGCGAGACAGGCGAGAATGAGGACTCAGAGGTGTTTTCGTGAAATATTTTGCTTCATGATATGGAGGCAGGGGATGTGAGAGATGGTCAAAAAAGCAATAACACTAATCGTCAACATGAGTATCAAGGGTTCTGGATACACAATGAGAATTCCCATAACACCGAGTGCAGCTGCCGGTGAAGGAAGTCCAGAAAAATAGGTATTTGAATCTTGTTTTTTCATTGTGAATCGCACCAATCGATAAAATATCGCACAGATGTAGAAGGCCGCAAGCGAGATACTTCCTGTGATAGACCATATCCATAGACCAGGATGGAGTCAGAAATTGATGAAATCAGCTATATCATCGAGGTATGGTCCCAGATGTGTACTTCAGAATTTTCGGGCTGCTTTCCCATCAAGAGCATCCATCAAGAGTGCTCAGAGGAGGAGTATTTCTGCTGAAAGCCACGATGGCTGTGTGATGACGAGATAACATGCGAGCACGCCAAACACCATTCCAATACTTGTGATGATATTTGCGATATGTTTTTTCATAAAAAGAGAGAGGTTCTGATTACAGTATTTACACAAATATCTATTCTCAAAGTTCATTTCTCTATATTTCCTCTTTTTTTATTTTTTAGCTGAGCATTTTACCAATTTTTTTCGTCGCTTTTATCACGCTCTGTAGTATTAGCTCTGGTATAATAATTCATCGTTTTATGAGATTTTCATCGATATTCCAGAGCCAGCGCGTGTCTACCATTTTTATACCGTCTCCGGGTGTCACAAATATATTTTCTGTATGGAGAAACCACTGTCACCAATGCTTTGGATCGTTTGTGGGGCGAGTGTCGGGAATTTTTCCTGTCTGGATGTAGAAGATGAGTATTAGGATACACAGGAGGTATATCTGTGATAACTCTTCCCGGGAGAAATCTTCTATTTTTTTTGTAGAGAGCGGATCTCCTGCTATGTATTGTTGTGCGATGTAGGATGTTTCTTTGCCTCTATTTTCTGGTGAGATGGCATTCCCGTAGCTCATGTATTCTCGGGGAAGGAAATTATGAAAAACTGGAAATTTTTCCTTCATGTTTTCGGGAAGTCGTATATCAAATCTCCCACGAAGTATTCCTGCAAAAATATCTATATTCCAGCGGAGACCTTTTTGAAAATGAACTATTGCTTCGTAGTCTTGGTAATAAAGAAAACTCTCATCAAAAAAACCAAAATATCTGGAAAGAAGGAGGTATTCTTGATACTGTCTCCAGGCTTCTTCTCGTGTGGGCAGAAATTTGTATGAAAAAGGGCTCAGGAGTTTCTGAAGTGGCTGACCGTGGATATTTTTTGTTCCAAAAATAGTAGGGATATCGATGTCCCATCGACCTTCTTTTATGACCCATTCAGATCCGTCGATGCGAAATGCCCGCGAAAAGAATCATTTTCCCAGAAGAGAACACTTGTATGCGTCACATATTTCTCGGAAATCTATTGTGTCACATTCCTCGATACATTTTATTTGGTGTGTCTGAAAGAGGGATTCGAGTGTATCCATAATATTGATATAAATATTTGTTTTGAAAGACAGATATTTCATTTTTTATAGTACACTTTTTTTGTATATTACAAACACTCTTCTTATACAATAAATCCCTTAACAAATAATTCTATCATAAGTCAATTATTTATACTCAAAAAAGACCGTATATATCACTCAAAACATACATTTTTGTGTATAATGTTTCCATGAAATCCCTCCTTACATCTCAGACACGACAATTTATTGTCTATGTGTTTGTCACTCTCGTCTCAGTACTAGTTGTATGGATTATCTATCTTTTGCGTGATTTGATAGGATTATTTTTGGTAGCTTGTTTCTTTGCACTTCTCTTGAGTCCTTTTGTCGGTCGTCTCAAGAAATTAAAAATTCCTGATGTTTTTGGTATATTGATAACATTTCTGAGCCTTTTTCTTATAGTGAGCCTTTTTCTTATCTCAATCACGCCTGTCTTCATTGGTCTTGCAGAGGATTCCAAAGTTTATGTCGTCAATACAGTGAGTGCATTTGAATACCAGGCTCGTGAGAATTTTCCAGTCATAGACAGCCTCCCATTTAATCTTGGTAGTCTCATCCGTAATGAGCTCAATATCGACGGTATTCGTGGGTTTATCGTGGATGAAAATCGTGCACAATTTGTCATGAATGGTCTTATTGGCAATATCGATATTGTCAGAAATTTCGTCCAGCAATCACTTGGACAGTTTTCGACTATGAGTCTCTCTTTTGCTTCTGGCGTGACGACCGCCGTGACGACATTTTTCCTCTTTATTTTACTCACATTTTTTATTATACTCGAGCGTCAGGTGTTTCTCCGATGGTTCTTCGCTATTCTCCCAGCTAATCTTGGTCATTATTTCCGGAGTCGACAAAGGACTGTAGGAAATGCTATTCATGCCTGGCTCCGATGACAGCTCCTGCTCGCGGTCTTGATGTTCAGTATCAATCTCGTTGGTCTCTTTATTGCACAACTCCTTGGTTTACCAGTGAATCATATTTTCTCACTTGCACTCATAGCGGGTGCCATGGAATTCGTGCCATATCTCGGTCCTGTTATTGCCTTTATTCCAGCTTTTCTCATGGTACTCTTTAGCCCTGAAGTAAGCGTGTGGGCGATAGCTGGTGTCATCGGACTCTATATCCTCTTTCAGAATATAGAAGGTAATGTCATGGTGCCGCTCGTTATGAGCCGTACACTGAGTCTCTCATCACTCTATATCCTCGTCGTCACACTTATCGGAGCCGCTCTCGGTGGCATATTGTGAGTTCTTCTCGCTATTCCACTTGCCTCCGTTCTCCATATTTTTTATCATGACTGGATGCATTATCGGCGCAGCCTAGTTAAAGACACATAGTAGGTATGTGGCATGCAGACGATACGCTGATTCGGTACAGTGAATGATGAGATCAGTTTTATTTTTCTTATCTCGTGCCGGATTGCTCTCTATCTGTGCGAGAAATTATCACACTCCCTCTCGTCCACAATGAGTATAGTGGCTATGATGGATGGCTAGAAAAATATGACCGGGCAGATGAAATCGAGTTAGTCACTATTGTACTTCATTCTCTTGTCGATAACCCCCGACAAGTACATATAGCTGGTATTTCCTGTATAGAGAGTATTGAACTCATCGCAGAATATTACCAGAAAGAGTGATATCATAACCCGCACACGAATCAGTATTCTCTTCCTCCCGATACGCTCATCACAGTAAGCACGACTCTCCGGCACATTCTCTGGTGTGAAAAAGATAAAATATTTCTCTCAAAAAAGGATGTTTCAGGCACACCGTATTATGCTGTCGTACCGCCACTTCGTATGCCATCAGATCTCAGAGTACTTCAGCAGGCAGCGAGGAGCGGTCTCATCATAGCCATCTCTCCTTCTCCTCTTGACGAAGCGTATTACTCTGAGGCCTTAAGTCGACAAATCTTCACACCATTTCAGCTGTCTCAACTCGTGTATTATCGCTGGAAACAGTTTTGATTTGCGGGTAATGAGTGTGATTTTTCTCTCTTATTGCCTGATTTTTCAGAGCAGGCTTAGAGGAAAAAGTTTTTCTCGTATTCTGTGTATATCTCTGTTCTCATAGCGAGTAGTTCAGTGTTGTATTTTGCATTTTTATCTACCATTTTTTTCGTATTTTTTTGAATCAATAGATAGTATCAGAACACGAAACTGAGTATGAGAATGAGATCTATCCAGTAGAGGTTTTGAAGAAAGAGTGAGAATGATTCCATAGGAGACTAGATTGTTTCTGAATTATTTTTGAGTTCTGTGACGATGAGGAGACGATTGAGTGTGGTACCAAGTGGCCAACAAGTCATGAGAGTGAGTTGTTTGCTGGCCGCGTCTCCACCTAGGGATGATACATGACCCGGCTTCACGACGAGTTTGTTTTTGACGACGTAGACATATTTCTTTTGTTTGAAGTAGACGATGATTTCATCACCATTTGTGAGTTCATTGAGGAGTGCAAATACATCATTGTATTGTCATTTTGCCCATGGAAAATTGGAACTATGTCAGAATATAAAACTATTTCCGTCTTCTCCGGGGTCTGCTGATCCTGGGTATTTTACGATGCCTTTCTCGAGCTCTTTCATAAATATCTTGTGCCATTCATTTGATGATCCTGCGCTGAGATGCTCGACATTGACCAGGGGGATATTTTTGCCAATTTTTGGTATGATGATACGATTTTCGTAGGGAGCAATATTCACGGAAAGGCTGACCCGCGAGACATCTTGGTCAAAATATGATGCGCCAAGTTCTGGAGCTTCTCACTCTGTTTTTTGTATTTTTTCGTTGAGAATTCTCTTTCTGCGTTCCTCTCGCGCATCTTTTGCACTTTTTTGGTCAGTGATGTATGTATTGGCGAGACCTCACTCCATAGCTATTTGCTCTTGTTCGAGCTGTTCTGGCATGAGCATAGCACGAGCAAATGCACTGTAGGCTGACCAGTTAGAGAGGAGTATGAGTATGACAAAGATAATACCCGTTAAAAACATAAAATGCATGATTGCTCGGACATTTTTGATCCATTTATGCTTTTTTTCTATCTTTTTTTCTTCTTTTTTTGCCCAATCTAGTACATCGTGTGATGTATTAAAAATCTCCTGAACAATTTTTGTAGGTTCATGATCCTTTTTTCGCAACTGGATGTCATTCATCAGGGGCATGATATCAGCCTACCACATCTTTTTTCTGATAGCAAAAATTCATGCACTTTCCCTGCTCTTTATTCGAGGTCCCAGATTTTCTTTTTTCGCAGACTCACTATACCCCATGTGAGCATCGCAGCACCATAGACGATAAACATACCAGAAAAACCTATAAATGATATCAGCGCACCACCAAATATAAGACCTACAGCATTGGCAAAGTTATTCAAAATCTTTAGAGGAGCAGCTGAAACATCAGCATTTATCACATTTGACTCGGCTGTGCGAGCGTAAGCTTTGTTATATTCATCAGCAAATATTGATTGACTCATTGGATACGAAGCAGCGTAACCAGTACTATTTATAATACCTAATACTAAGACCATGAAAAGACCGAGCAGATTCTCAAAATTTCCTGCTATGGATAGACCAAAGAGGGCTCCCGCAGAGACAAATATGCCCATTGTTATGATGTTAAATTTCCCGTAATTCTTCGCTTTTTTTATCCAAAAGAGCTGGAGAGCATATGCTGGTATGGCAAGTATCCCAATCAGTATGAAACCACTTCGGATGATATTTTGGACGCCTGAGTCCTGGAGTGACTCATCGAGAAATGTAATAAAAAATGTCATCACAATTGTATCCCAACAACCAAATAATATTATGGATCCGGTCGACCAGAGCAGTATGGGGACGAGTGTTGTTTTGACGAAAATGAGTTTGTAGAGCATTTTGTACTCTATTTTTGTTTTTTTTAAAATTTCACCCCAATCTATTTCTTTAGTTATTTCTTTTGGCTTCATGATGATATAGTCCATCGATCATTTGACCTTCTGGAAATCGAGTGTTGAGACAGTGTTTTTGAAGTAGTGCACGGTATTTTGCTCTATATTTTTTGTTTTTTCAACAATATTGAGATTTTTTACCGTATTCAGATTAAATACTTCATGGTCATTATCAAAATAGTTCTGAATAAATACCCATGCACAGATGACGAGAAATATCAACATAAAGAGAATAAGCTGCAGAGAATCAGTGCGAAACGAGAGAATAATGATAGACAAGAGTACGCCAAAAACAGAGCCAATACCCATTGATATATTATTTTTTGAAAGAGCTGAGTCATATTCAGAGGGGTCTGAATGATTCAGTAAATAGGCTATGGATGTGATTTCATATATCTCTTTAACATTCCCGTAGAGGATTCACGCCAAAAGCAATAGAACTATATTTAAACCTGTGGAGAGAAATGTACGCGTAATTTCTAATACCCCCCCATTGATACTAAAATCGAGTCCGTCTGTCGTACGTAGAAGGTATAGAAACACTATTGCTGCTAGAATCATACAGGCATTTGCTACTCCAAACATTGTTTTAGAGGATATATGTCTCTGTATCGTGCCAATAGATACGGATATCAACATCGCCCAGATATTTCCTATACCCAGAAATATCCCTACGAGAAGCGGTGATCCAACGACAAAACCGAAGAAAAAAACTATAGTGAGATGAAAGATTACCCAAATAGCCCCGTAAACCTTTATCACATTATAAAAGTTCTTGAGTAGTTTTGCTTTTTCTGGGAGTTCTGGGGTGACTATCTGGGTCATATCTTTACCTTATCACATTTTTTTCTCTGAGTAAAATATTGAGCCTCTTTTATTGTGCACCATAATTGAGCACCCAGATATTGTCACATTGGCCTATTCCGAGCTCCCGGAATTCTTCTTGATACATGTTTTCACGATGATAAATACTGGTCGTGAGCTGATCTAGGAGTTCCATGATACTTTCCTGTCCGAGTCAGAGATTTTCCCCTCCCCAAGTATAATCATAATTTCCAGCCTGGAATCGCATTCCGAGTGTACTGCCGTTGAGGGTATGAGTGATTTCTCCTACAGCGCAGAGCTCCAGAGCGTAGCTCTGTGCTATGGCATCGAGTGTGGTCGAACGAGTGAGAGTGCTCAATCCTCTCTCAACCCTTCTTTTGCTGTGTTCCTGGGTCAGGAGATTGCGAATCTGCGAAAGAGTGAGCTCATTTTTGTTCTTTGTGAGGAGGCTTGCAGGACGATAATTGTCTTCACAATAATAGCCTGTTAGGAGACTCTGAGTGTGGCAAAAGAGGTATTCTAAATAGGAGATGATATCGCGTGCCGGCTGAGATAGAGAGGGCCGCTTTTTGTATTGATTGAGGGCTATTTGAGTTTTTGAGAGTATTTCAATTTGTCGTTCTGTTGTCACAGGGGATAGATATCTCTTTCTGTACTCATCGTATACAGCTTCTACACGAATTTGAGCCGCTCCACTGAGAGCCTGAACAGAAGAACAAAGGATAATACAAGAAATAGCGATGATTCGTTTCATATTTGGAAAAATATAATTTTGCCTATAGTACTCTCTATAACTCTTATTTCAATGCCCACTGTTCCTATTTTCTTGACTCTTCAGAACAAAAAACAGCTCACGCATGATGTATTTGAGCTTGAATATATTTTGCGAGAGCCTCTCAGTATCATGCCAGGTCAGTTTCTCCTGTGTGATACTTCATGAGATTCACGACTTCGTCGATCGTACTCAGTGAGTTGGGCAGAATGAATGAGTATTTTTTTTATTATAAAAAGACTTCCTGATGGCAAATGAGGGAGCGCTGCCATCTGTGATCAGCAAATTGGTCATGAGATGCAGGTATGGTGACCTATGGGGCATTTTGTACTCCGAGAAAATACATCTCCAAAGGTCTTTATTGGGACCTGAACGGGGTTCGCTCCTCTTTACTTCATGATTAAGCATCAAGTACAAAGTACAAAGTACAAAGTACAAAGTGGAGGAATTTTCTTTCTTTTTGGAGTGCGAGAATTGAGAGATGTATTTTATCAGAAAGAATTGCAACAATGGTTTGAATGAGGCTGATTTGAATACCAGATTTATTGTTCGAGAGAATCTTCACCCCTCCCAGAGAAACATCGTGAGTGACGGGTGACTGAATATCTCACTTCAGAGAATATTTCAGCATTAAACAAGTCGGGCGAGACAGAATACTATATCTGTGGGAGTCCTGCGATGGTGACAGAGGTCAGGTCCTTGCTGGAATTGTATGGAATTTCAAAGGAGAAAGTGTTCTTTGAGCAGTATTAGTTTGACATAAATATTTATATATTATTATATATAAATAATTTATATTTAGTTATCATGAATCGTATTTTTATTGATTGGAATCTTACTGAGTCTTGTGCCGCAGAATGTCCTGGTTGTACTTTTCGCAAACAAAAAGTATCTACTCTTGCCACTATTCCCCTTGAAATTCAGAAAACATGGACAGCTCTGCAG
>JBFZBA010000021.1:0-30054 GCA_041308705.1 Candidatus Altimarinota bacterium | reverse complement strand
TTTTTATACAGACAGTCAAGCATTTTAGCTATACGGAAGCCAAGAATTTTTTGTCTTTCTGTATCCATATTCCACATACTTCGCCCTGGAAAAACATGAGAGAATCTGGCAATGCGTGAGGGGTACTGATAAAATTGAGCTATATCACAAATATTTTTACCTTGATTTAGGAGCCCATCGCTAATTCGTAAAAAGTTTTCAGCTAAGAGTGCGGAATCATAATAACCAACAAAAAAAGATGTCTCAAAAACTGGCATAGGCCATCTTCCGCCCCCGCCTTTTGTCCCCTCGAGAATAGTGGGAATGATTGCATCTAACATTTGCTGAAATAACTGATTACCTTTTTCCATAATTTTATAAGAGAGTTATCTCGCCCGTATCACCATTTAATTCAATTTGTTGGCCGTCTTTAATTTGGTTCATGATATTTTTAACACTCATTACGCAAGGTATGTTTAGTTCACGAGCAATAATAGCTGCATGCGTTGTTAGCCCACCTGTTTCGCAGATAATTCCTTTTGCAGTGAATAATATAATATTCATTGTTGGAGTCGTATATGGGGCGATTACAATATAGTCATTCATCGGTGTAGACGGTAAATTAGCAAAGTCAGATATAACCAAGCTTTTCGCTCTTACGAATCATTTTGAAGCGGTAATGCCTTTTAATTTCATATTAATTAATTATTTATGGATTTTAATTTATTTTATTCAAAATATTTACTACCCCATTCTCCGCATCTACTTCCACGAGGTCACCATCTTTGAGTATTTTTGTTGCGTTTTTTGTGCCAATCATACAGGGTTTTTTTAGCTCGCGTGCTGTTATGGCTGCGTGGCAGAGTAATCCACCTCCATCAGTAACAAAAGCTCTAGCTTTTTTCATAAGTGGTAGGTATTCTGGTTCTGTCATGCCAGTCACTAAAATATCTCCCTCATCAATTTGTGCATCCTTATATGTTGTAAGAATCCGACATCTTCCTGTTACTTTTCATGGATATGCTACAGTGCCTTCTAGAATTAGATTAGAATTTTGATTAAACCAGCTTTCTTCAATCGCTTCGGCTTCACTAGATGATAATAGGGTATGTCCATTTTTATTGGAGTATACTGCACATCTTTCATATCTTTGTGAAAGGTCCTCTCTTGAAATTGCATCAATGTTTGCATAAATACCCTCAAGCTCATCTTGCAAAGTAAATAATATTTGCTCTCGAGAATAATTTGTCTTAGTAATAATTTCATCAACTATCCTGTTTATAATTTTATCTATATCTCAGAAAAGTCTTTCTGAATGTTTTCGAGCATCTTCAAATTCATTAAACATTGAAGAATCCTCTGTTATATTAAGAAAGTTAACAACTAATTTTGATGCAACTTGATATGCAGTATATTTCTCGTATATGTTCTGTATTTTTTGTATTTGAGATAGAAAATTATTCTCGTTAATGCTAGAAATCATGTTTGAAAGACCATCAGCTGTTTTCTTAAAGTTATTTATCCATCAATCTCTGAAATTATTATTTTGAGCTAAAAATGCTAAATGTTTACCAAGCATTTGATATTCATCAACTGGTAGATATCCATGAGCAACCCCTTTTTTATAAGAGACATAAATACTGTTCAAACTTTTACCAAATATATCTTCAAAGGGGTCAAAATATCCTTTTGCACAAAAAGAATAATTAAGTAAAGAAAATTCTCCAGACCAATCTAGTTGAAATGGAGTATTTTTGAGCTTATAAATATTATCATTTTGTGTTATGGTAATATTTTTTTGTAATGTCGTAATTGGTCTCGCTTGCAGAATATATATTTCACCTTTGCTATGAGCCCATTCTATGTCGCAAGGAAATCCGTAGTGATTTTCTATTTTTATAATGAGATTCGCTAGTTCTGACAGTTTATCTTTCGAGAGAATAGATATTTCTTGTTCGTGTTTCTCTATAGTCCTCCATTCGTTTTCTCCATTTGTATTTCTAAATATCCCTTTCTTCTTTTCTGCGATGTGCTGGGAGATTATTTCTCACGATGATTTACTAATCACAAATGAATCAGGAGTGACCTCTCATGAGACCACAGCTTCCCCGAGTCACCACGATCACTCTATGACTATCTCATCTGTATTTTCTGTGACAGGGTGCACGGAAAATGCTACACCAGCTGAATCGGCGTCCACCATACTTTGTACTACTACGGCTACTGAGATATGGAGGTCCTGGAGTCATTTCTCGCTTCGGTAGAAGAGTGCCCTTGGTGTAAAGAGAGAAGCCCAGCAGGATTGAATTTTTGCAATTATATCGGTTTTTGGGACATTCAGATATGTGTCGAGTTGTCATGCCCATGCGTGCTCAGCTCCGTCTTCAGCAGTTGCTGAAGAGCGAACGGCTACAAAATCTGTCTTGATCGTTTTGGTGTATTTTTGTAACTCTTTTTGAATTTTTTCTGAGATTATTCCTCCGCGTATGAGTTCTTGTATTTTTTCTGATGCATGCTCTATCGCGCCGACATTGTTATGATCGAGTTTTTCCAGTATTGTCTGTATTTCTGCTCGCAGATTATTGCTGTCTATGAACTCTTCAAATGTCTCTGCGAGTACCACAAATCCAGGAGGAATCGCTATGCCAGCGCGTGTCATCTCACCGAGAGACGCTCATTTTCCACCTGCTTTGTAGGCATCATTTCTGGATATTTTATCAAACGGGAGAATCATATGTCTCTATTATATGGTTGTTTCGGAATTGTGTAGAAATATTTTCATGCCATTTCATTTGATTTTTGTTCGAAGCCTCTATAATTGTATTACTTTGTATTACTTTTATGATTTCTACAACCATCACACAAAAGGGTCAAGCGACTATACCAGTGAGCATCAGAAAGAAACTCTGACTGCATTTTGGCTCAAAGCTTGTTTTCCGATTTCAGGGAGACAAAGTTTTTTTACAGAAAGAAAATCAGAGTGAACTTCAAAATCTAGAAACCACTCTTTCAGAATGGAATAACGACGCTGCGTATGACAAACTATAAGTCAGGAGATATCGTCGTGATACCTTTTCCATTCGTGGATAAGGATGTATCCAAGCCTCGACCAGCCCTCGTATTATCGAGCAGAGGTGAGTTATCAATACTTGTCATGATTACCACAGCGAGAAGTTGAGTGATGGATGATGACTATGAGATATCTGACCTGAACTCCACTGGGCTCCCAGTTCCATCGTATGTCAGGATGAAGGTATTTACTCTGGATACAGACATTATTAAAAAAAAGATTGGAACTCTGAATAATCAGGATAAACAACAAATAAAAAGTGTTTTTCAGGATATTTTCTCTGATTGGATTGCCTAAATTTCTCATGCCCCTAAAAACCACTATCTACCTCGATTACGCTTCCACCCACCCTCGTTCGGAGGAGATTATGCAGGTGAGAAATGAATTTGAGAGGACTTCGTATGCGAATATCGGCCGAGCGAATTATGACCTCGCGGAAGCTGCAATGATTGCCTACCAGGACTCCAAAAAATCTGTTGCATCGTGGATAGGGTGCGAGCCTCTCGAGGTCCTCTATACCTACTCTGCAACCTATGCTCTCAATCTCCTCGCTCTCGCCATCGAACACAACGGAGTTTTGCAAAAAGGAGACACAGTCCTTCTCTCAATTTCTGAACATCATGCAAATATTGTCCCCTGGCAGATGCTGGCTGAGCGGGTCGGTGCGACGGTCCAATTCGTCGGTCTCGATGATGAATATCGTCTGGACTTAGATGGTCTGAAGAACAAACTCGATGATTCTGTGAAAGTAGTGAGTTTCCAGTATGCGAGCAATGTGACGGGTGCTGTCCATCCAATTGAGAGTATACGCGATATCATAGGCCCTGACCGTCTCTTTGTCGTGGATGCTTCGCAGATGGGTATTCATGGCCCGCTCAATATGAGGGATATACACTGTGATGCTATGGTGCTCTCTGGGCATAAGATGATGGCAGATACTGGTATCGGCGTGCTCGCTCTCTGGAAAGTTCTCCAAAAAGCATGGCAATCACCTGTGAGTGGTGGCTGAGCAATTAATTTTGTCCATATCGATGGTTATGAACAAGCGGGTATACCGGAGCGATGGGAACCAGGAACTCCCCATATTACAGGAGCTGTGACGCTCTGAGCTGCTGTCAGATATCTCCAAAGTATCTCTCCGGAACAGAAGAAAGAATATGCTCACCTTATCGAGTTTATAGATGACCGATTTCAGTCATGTACTCTCAAGGGACTTCAAATATTTCATTCCAAAAAGCCTGGATCTATCGGTGTATGGTCATTTGCCCTTCCAAGCAAACATCCCAATGATATCGCTGATATATTTGCTGAACAGGGTATATGTCTGCGCTCGGGACATCATTGTTGTGAACCGCTGCACACACATCTGTGAGTGTCATGAACTGTACGTATGAGTATCGGCTATGATACGACACGAGCAGAAGTAGAGAGATTTTTTGCAGTTCTCGAGTCTTTATTATAATCAGTCTCTATGAACAAAATTCGCTTCCTTTTTCTGCAGGCTATTTTTCTCATGACACCCCTTATCTATGCTTGGCTCTATATACCAGGCATCGGTGTCGATCTCGCTCGAGTGGTCAAATTCATGTTGCCGAGTGTTTCGTGGTCGTGATTTGAATCAGTGAAGGTTACCTTTTTTCTCGTCTGTACGGCAGGAGCTCTCTTAGCTCATCTCATTCATATTTTTCTCTCAAAAAAATCAGTATATCTCTCTCGTTGTTTTACAATCTCCCTGGCGGTTGTTTTTATATGGACGATACTATCTCTCTGGCTCAATCATGATATTAACATATATTTCACTTCAGGAAATCCTGAAAAACGACACGGATGGTTTTTCTATATGGCACTTTTTGTATTATTTTTTCTCCTCAAATCCATCTCATCCGCAGAACGTCGTAAGCTCCTCTATACGAGCTTTGCAGCGTTTCTATGAGTCCTGATTTATGCCGTTTTTCAGAAAATAGGATTGGATCCACTTGCACCATTTTATGAGACTCGTCTCGATATGAGGAGAGCCTTTGCTAATCTCGGCAACCCCAACTACCTTGCTGGATTTATACTCATTATGTTGCCACTTCTTCATGAGACCATCTTCGTCCACAAGGGTGAACACAAGGCTCTCTGGGATATCATCCTGTGGGTTGTCGGAGGAATCGTCATATATTGGACAGGGAGCTACCTCGCGTGGATTATTTTTACGGGGTATGTGTTGGTTATATTGCTGAGCCACATTGTCCCAAAAAAGAAACATCGAGATGCTTTCTGGCTCTCTCTCGTGGCCGTTGTCTTTTTCGCGTGAATCATCTTCTGGCAAGAATATGGGCGTGATGTTCTGGAAATGCAAAAAATGAAATGATTCATCGCGAGATGGTATCTCTGGAAGACAGGTATTGCAGGGGTATTTCATGATCCGTGGCATTTCTTGTTCTGATATGGTCCAGATGGTTTCCTGGCTGTGTCTGAGTATTTCCGCCATCCAATGCTTTCTACCTACGAAGATCCAGCATATCGCATAGATAGGAGCCATAATGTCTTTATTGATTTTGCTCTGCATTTTGGTGTGCCGATTTTGGCGACCGTGCTTTTTTTCATCACCAAAAAACTCCCTCATATTTCTCACGGAAAGAGAGTCTCGCTCCTCATGTTTGCGCTGTATTTTTCTTTCAATATACCTGTTCTGATACATTTCCTGATTCTCATGCAGATCTTTACTTATCCTCAGATAGAGAAGAAATCTCATCACTGATAAGCCCATGATTCTGGAGAGCTTCTGCAACTTTTTTTCAGAAAGATTTCTGACTCTTTTTAAATGTCCACGAAGAGAGTTCCTCTACTCTTGAGACAGCTTTTAGTATTTTTTGTCTCGCTACTGGACCGATTCATGGTATTTCATCGAGGAGCGTTTTTGTGTAGGATTTTTCACGAGAACTACGGTTGTAGTTGATAGCAAATCTGTGCGCTTCATCACGAATTTTCTGGAGTATCATGAGTTCAGGCGATCATTTTTCGAGCAGCGTTGGATTAGATTTCTTTGGAAGAAAGACCTCTTCGATTCTCTTTGCGAGAGAAATGATTGGAGGAATTTTTGATTCTAAAAAATCCCCCTTAATCCCCCTTTCTCAAGGGGGCATATTTCAAATTCCCTCATTTTGCATTTTGCATTTTGCATTTTGCACTGCGAGCACAGCTCGCCCAAGTTGTCATTTTCCTCCATCGATTATGATGAGATCCGGCCAGGGGTCTTCACCACGCAGGGCCCCGAGGCTCCTCCTGGTGAGTATTTCTTCCATCGACGCAAAATCGTCTATCTTTCCTGTTTCCAGAGTCTTTATCCGGTATTTTTTGTAGCGCTTGGTATCTGGTTTTCCATTGACGAGCACTGATTTGCTCGCGACGGTGTGCTCGCCGTGGCTATGTGATATATCGAAACACTCAAATACAATTTCTTTTTTCTTCTGTAATTCCTTTGTTTCAAATCATAGTTTTTCCATGAGGTCAGCCATTGTTTTTTTTGAAAGAGTGGCATTTTTGAGTCATGACATTTCTTCTTGATAAGCGAAGTTGAGAAGATTTGTATGAGCAAATTCGAGGATTCGGACTTTTTCTCAGCGACTTGGTTGTCTCATGGATATTTTTTCTGTTTTTGCTAATTCTGTGAGATCTGTGAGATTTTTTAGGGGTATATCTGTGTAAATATTTTTTACTTCTTCGCGAATAATGTATTGGATAATGGCTTGTTCCACGAGTACTGATACCTCCTCTTGAAGAGGATTGGAGAGCTCATACTCGTGCACACCTATTATCATACCGTTTTTCACTTCTACACAGCTCAGAAAAATGTGATTGTATTTCTCGAGCATGACTATGATTGTTGCATCTCACTCTATCGCATCGCGCACTATCTGCCTATTGCCGATAGTTTCTATTTGTGCAATGAGGTTTTTGTACTCGCTGGCTTCCTCATACTTTCTTTCATTAGCTGCTTTTTTCATCTTTTCTTTGAGATTTTCGATGACATTTTCTTGCTTGCCCATGAGGAAATTTCTCGCCTCGGAAAGTCTCTCGAGATAGGTGTCTATTTTTTCTTTTTCGCCTGTGCAGTGACCTGGACAGAGTCCTATATAGGTGTCCATACACGGTGGTCAGAATTTTTCCATTTTTTCATGATTTCCGAGCTTGAAGAGTTTCCTTATAAATCGCACAAAGCTGTAGGTATCAAAATACTGACTATACGGTCAGAAATATTCTCATCCACCTCTTCCACCTTTTTTCAATTGGTATTTAATACGGGTTCGAATAATACAAGGTATTTCGTCATCTGTTATCTTGATGTAGGAGAGATTTTTCCCATCCTTCATGAGGACATTGTATTTTGGCTGATTTTGTTTGATGAGATTGGTCTCGAGCATGAGTGCCTCTACATCAGTTTTTGTTTCTATATAGTCGATTTTTTCTACAATTTTTACCATTTTTTTCTTGGCGAAATTGAGTTCTGCTTTCTCCACAAAATACGATCTCACACGCGCCTTGAGGTTATTTGATTTCCCTATGTAGATGATAGTTCATTCACTATTCTTCATCAGATATACCCCTGGGCAAGAGGGGAGGTGGCTGTAGATTTTTATCTCTTTCTTCATTGTGGAGATATATTAAATACAAAGTGCAAAGTTCAAAATACAAAATAGTGGAATAAAAAAACCTCCCGACTTGCCTACCGGCAGGCAGGTTTCTCGAGAGGTTTTTATTTAAAATTCAACTGAATTATTCTGCCATGAGACGAGTAATAGCAGCATCAAAGTTTGCTTCTGGTTGAGCACCTGAGACGACTTCATACTTACCAGTTTTTGTATTGATGAGGACATTTCCAGGAGTACCATTGACACCGAATTTGCTAGAACCTTCTGCCATGTGAGCATCGACACGAGCCTTGAATTTTCCACTGTCGACACATGTTTTGACTGTTGCTGCATTGAGTCCAGCTTCTTTTACAGCAGCATCTATAGTTGCCTGAGATGGAGTTCCTTTTACGAAGATACTCTCTATGAATGCAAAGTATTTTGCACTTCCTGCAGCTTCTCCGACACATTCAGCTGCTTGAGCTGCTACCATAGCCTGTGGGTGGAATGGGAGAGGGTAGTGCTTGAATGCAACAGCGAGCTTGCTACCATATTTTGTTTCGAGGTTTTTGATAGCTCCTGAGTCGTGAAGTCTTTTACAGAAAGGACATTCGAGATCAGAGTATTCAATCCAGAGAATTTGAGCCGCCTTGTCTCCCTTTACATAAGTATCAGCAGTGAGTTTTGCGATGTCATCTTGTGTGAGAGAGCCTGTTGCCTGTGGATCAGCTGCAGGAGGTGTATCAGCTGCTGGCTGCTCTCCATTGAGTGTACCTGTTTGTGACTCGAGAGATTGTTTTACATTCTCAGCGTATTTCGAGCTACTTACCATCTCTTTGTAGAGTTTGTAGTTTGCTCTTCCACCAACCTGATCTACCTGAGGCATCTGTACGAGGAAGTAAGTAGCGACGATACTGACGATGGTACTTGCGGCGATAGCCATGTACACACCCGAGTGATTATGATTGTCCATATTTGGAGGTATTTAGGAATTAGAAGGACGAGCGTAGTATATATTTTGGACCCATATTCGCAAGGTACGATTTTGTGCTTTCTCTTTACTTTCGGGGAGTGCATTGTACACTCACTCTTGATACTAGATAAAATATTTCTTTGACAGTTGTGGACTTTTTTTTAGAATGCACGCACATTATACGGAGGGATGGCAGAGCGGTTTAATGCAACAGTCTTGAAAACTGTCGTGGCGCAAGTCACCCTGAGTTCGAATCTCAGTCCCTCCGCCATTCGATTTACCCATATTCTTACGCACTTATTCCGAATATGGACTCACTCATGGTCTTCGACCATTGTGACCTATTAATCGAATGTAGTGAGCGAACACAGTGAGTCGAACTGTTATATCCACAAATTCCAGCTTCTTGCTGGGATTTTTTATTCTTGTTTGCAAAATCACACAAAACTCAATAATTCTAGTATCTATTTTCCTTTCATCGTACCATTATGTCTGATATACTCGTTGGTTTTATTGGTCAGTGATTTATCGGTAAAAATCTCGCTGATGATTTTGAGCGAAGATGATATCGTATTTTTCGTTATTCCAAGAGACTTGATACACCAGAAAATCGTCAGAAACTGTCAGAATGTGACATAGTTTTTATCTGAGTCCCTACTCCCACGACTCCCGAGGGATTTAATTGTGATACACTTCGCGAGGTCCTCTGACTCGTATGAGCCGGTAAAACAGCGGTTATTAAGTCTACTATGATGCCTGGTACTTGCGAATCTCTTCAGTCTCTCTATCCTGATCGCTTTATCTTTCATTCTCCTGAATTTCTCGCTGAAAAAACTGCTGCCTACGATGTAGCAAATCCTACGAGGAATATCATAGGCTATCCTCTGGATACACCAGAATATCGAGCCCGCGCTCAACAGGTCATCGATATCCTCCCTGATGCACCCCTGAACATCATCTGTACTTCCAGGGAAGCAGAATTTATCAAATACGGGAGTAATTGTTTTCTCTATCTGAAAGTCGTTTATGCCAATATCCTCTCGGACCTTGCTGGACAATCATGAGCCAGCTGGGATGTTATTAGCCAGGGGATAGGCTCGGATCCTCGCATATGAGCGAGTCATCTGCAGATAGTTCATACATCATGAGTGGAGGGTGATATCCCAGGCAGATGAGCAGGAGGGCATTGTTTTATTAAGGATTTTGCTGGACTAGTCGAATATATCAAAAAAACTGGCACAGATCCGCTTGGGGAGGCTTTCTTGTCAGCAACAGAACAGAAAAACATCAGCCTCCTGACCGACTCTCACAAAGATTCAGATCTCCTCGAAGGTGTCTACGGCAACCTCAAAAATTCCTAGTTTTTTGTCTCCCCTTTTTCTTGCAAAATTACACGAGATGGTGTAGGATGGGAGTATGCCATTTAAAAATCACTCGCCCTGGATAGAGCAAATAGATCAAACAGTTGAATTTCCTGCATTGAGTAGGGATAGTCACGCGGATGTAGTCGTTGTATGAGGAGGTATTTCTGGTATTTCGACAGTATTTCAGATTTTGGCTCATACAGAGCTCTCTGTGAGCCTGATTGAGGCCAAAAAAATCGCTCGCTGAGCGACAGGTCACAATGCTGGGCAAGTTGTTCTCTATTTCGAAAAACCTTTTCAGGACATTGTGAAGGAATACGGCCTCTCAAAGGCTATAGATGGCCAAAAAGCCCTATTTCGAGGATTTGATATTCTCCAAGAAATGATGGAGCGGGTTGATATTCTCGAGCATCTTGAGATGTGTGAAGGTTTTATGGGCGTCAGATCTATGCATCAACTCTTGCTTCACCTAGAAAATAAATACCTGCGAGACACTGGCGGAGCTCAATTCGATGCCATATTTGTAGACAAGGATTGGGAATGTAGAGCTGGTATACCAGAACAATTTCAGGACTTGATTACTTTCGTGGAGGCATCATATATTTGAGAGAAACTCCAGACAAAGGAATATTTCCCTGTGCTTCTCACTTCCAAAAAAGCATGTACGAATTCTGCATTTTTCTGTCAGAAGGCAGTACAGTATCTCGTCTCTGAGTTTCCACACAGATTTCATATTTACGAAAATTCACCTGTGACAGAAATACGATTTTGTCCTGAGTCTGACAACCAGGTATGGTCATGATCAAAGAAGATAGAGACTCAGGATATCGTTTTATGTACGAATGGTTTTGAACATTTTCATATTGTAGATCTCTGCAATCCTGACTCTCGAGAACGTGACCGATTATTTCATAAAAATGTGCACGGACTCGTCGGGTATATGGCGTGATTTTACGCTGATCATACTCGAGCGAGTGCTATCAGCTATTATCCTGACTCTGCTCCAGCAGATTGGCAGTCTGAACAATATTTCTATGTCACAAGAAGAACTAGCATTCTTAAAGAACAGAGAAAAAGTCTCATCTGTGTCGGATGACCAGACTGTCTCATGCCCCACGATATCCCCTACGACGAGACAACGCATGATCCAAAGGAGGCTTATCAAGAAATCCACAACTTCCTCAAGCAATATCGTACCGAGAAAATACCAAAAGAATTCGACTACAAATGGCACGGACTCATGGGATACACCCATACTGGGATTAGATATATAGGTCAAGACCCCAGCACACACCATCTCTGGTACAATCTCGGATGTAATGGTGTGGGTATTGTATGATCAGCCTACGGCGGATGGAAAATAGCAAAAATTCTCTCGGGGACTTCTTTTGCACCGAGCATATTTGATCCTCAGTAGTTGCATTATCCCATTTCACAATAGGATATCTCTATGTCCAAAAAGGTACTCGTGTGACTCTCTGGTGGTGTCGATTCTGCTGTTTCTGCCTATCTGCTCAAAGAGCAGGGGTATGAGGTGAGTGCCGGATTTATGATTAATTATCTGACAGAGGATGACAGCTGTCCGACACGAGTCGATATGGCTGTTGCACAAGAAGTTGCAGCGTATTTAGATATACCATTTTTTACTTTTGATTTCATAGAGGAATATGAGAAAAGAGTTTTGAATTATATATTTGAATGATATAAACAATGACTCACGCCCAATCCTGATGTATTTTGTAATACTTGGGTAAAATTTGATCTCTTCCTAGAAGAGGCACTCTCATATGGGTACGACGCTGTTGCGACGGGACATTATGTCCGCCTTGGCAGACAAGTACAAAGTACAAAGTACAAAGTACAAAGTGAAGGGTTATCTTTACTTCGAGGTATCGATCCGGAAAAAGATCAGAGCTACTTTCTCTCAGCGCTCTCTCGTGAGCAACTCTCTCAGGCAATATTTCCGATTGGGCATTTGCCAAAATCAGAAGTGAGAGAAATTGCGAGAAAAGCTGGGCTGCCAAATGCTGACAGGAAAGATTCACAAGGTCTCTGTTTTGTCTGAAAAGTGAATTTCTGAGATTTTCTCAAGACTCACATTCCGCCACAAAAATGAGAAATACGAGATACTTCTGGACGTATGATTGGTGAGCATGATGGAGCGTTTCAGTATACTATTGGTCAGCGAAAGGGGATAGCTGTCGGTGGAGGTCCTGCACTTTTTGTTCTCGAAAAAGATGTGCAAAATAATGTCATTATCGTCTGAACAGAAGATGATGAGCGACTTTTCCGAAATTCATGCACTTTATCGGAGATGAATTGGCTCGTTGATGCTTCATTTCCTCTCCAGTGTGAGGCACAGATACGGTATCGACAGACTCCGCAGAAATGCCACATAAAAGTACAAAATACAGAAGACAAAATACAAAATGTAGAGGTAATTTTCGATAATTCTCAAAGGGCTATCACTCCAGGGCAAGTGTGCGCTCTCTATGATGGAGACAGAGTTCTGGGAAGCGGAATTATCACATTGTAGCTCTTTTATTTTTTGTGAATCCTGCAGGTTTTTCTTCTTGAGGAAACAATTCTGTAGATGATATTGCCAATAGTGTTCAGAGGAGGAATATTTCCAATAAACCAGTAGAAACACCATACTTTCGATTGTTTCATGCACTCGACAAATCCAGCGTATCCGAGGAAGTTTTTATCCTTGCGTGATATTACCCAGGCATTTTCTAATTGGGAAAGTTTTTGAATGTTTTTTGGTGCTTCCGAGAGTCACTGATAGGTCACTCTCTCCAGTGCTCCATATCTCTGCAGCAGCTGTATCCATCGATTACATAGACCACATCTATCGTCGTAGTAGACGATGAGAGATGATGATTTTTCTTTGGGCATAAGCAGAGGATATCCAGATATTCCTGAGTGCGAAAATTCTTCCCCTTGTATTTTTGATTCTTTTGTTATGATTTTCCTATATTTTTTAGTATTTTTCATATGTCATTTATCGATGAATTCAAATCATTTGCGATGCGTGGTAATGTCGTCGACCTCGCTGTTTGAGTTGTTATTGGAAGTGCTTTTGGTAAAATTGTGAGTTCACTCGTTGCTGATGTTATAATGCCTGTGATATCGTTTTTGACAGGGGGTATTGATTTTACGAATTATAAATTTGTCATCAAAGAAGCCATCGAAGAAGTACCAGGTCTTCAAAAAGCTATTCCATGAATATCCCTCAATTGGGGAAGTTTTGTCCAAGCATCTATTGATTTTTTGATTATCGCATTCTGTATCTTCCTCGTGGTCAAGGCAATGGCGAAAGTAAAGCTCTCAGAAACTCCAAAAGAAGAAAAACCAAAAGGTCCTACACAAGAAGATTTACTTATAGAAATAAGGGATCTGTTGAAAAAATAAGAACTACTTGCATTTTAATAATTTATTTTATTATTATGCATTATGGACTCTCCAGACCCTTCTCATTCTTTTGATGTAGAATCATCTTTCCCGTGTGATCATAGGCATGAGCGTTTTTGGAAACAAGGCTGAGCCGATGCTGTTCTCGAAAAAATAAGGAATTGTCCATGTAATCCAAGCGGATGAAATATCTTCTGTATCCATTCTCTTTATTTTAATCCAGATAATTCTCCTACAAAGTATCTCGAGTCCTTGAATTGCTCATGAACAACTATTCGGCGTTTTCAAGTGACACAAATCGTGTCTGCTCTTCTGGATACCACTCGTCGAGTTGTGGAAAAATGAAATGTAAACCCTGGAAATGGTTCCAATCTGGAGGAGAGTCGCGGCATACTCCTCAAAAATCAAGAAAGAGTAACTACATTGCCATTATCACTTCGTAGCAAAGCATCAATGTTTGTTCTTATAGAAGAAACAAGAAAGAGGTTAGCCCTCTACCCACCGAGAGATGGTGATATTTTTCTAGAAAAATATTGGGAGCCAGTGCGATGATTTAATACCCGTTTGCAACTTTCTGTGCGTGAAAAAATTCCTCAAGAAACATTACCACGGTAGTTTAAATCAGAAACTCCCCACCCTTGTAAATCACGACTTCACTTCTATCCTGGAGTGTTGCTGTGACAGTGCGGTCTGTCGTGCTCATCATGTCAGTGTGGATGACACTATCGTTGTAGCCGAGGCGTGTCCATTCTTCGTCAGTGGTATTTGCGACATCACCAGTGTAGGCGTCTTTGTAAGCCATCCCGAGAGCTATATGAGTATTGCCAAATGGTCCTCATACATTTTCATCGTAGAGTGTTTCTCCCATGAATTTCGTAATACGAGAGAGTCTCCTGTCTGTGAGAGAAAATTCTCACGCCTTGTCTGCGTCTTTCTGAGCAATCATTTCACGGAGTAGTGCTTCATTTTCTGTCGCAGTCGCATTCACGACGAGTCAGTCTCTGAATTCTAGTTTAATTCCGCGGATGATATTACTCTGATAGGAGAGAGGCATATTGTAGCGTATCCAGCCGTTTGTTCACCTCCAATCTGGACTGGTGAAGACTTCAAAACTTGGGATATTTCGACCACTTCCTCCGAGCCATTTTCTCTTTTCTCCAATTTTTACTTTCAGATCGACATCTTCGCCGACTACATGTACCCATTCGATGTTCATTGCAGTGAGTTTGCTTGTTAGTGTCGTCAGAGTTGCCTCTGTTTCTTGCCATCGCTTTATAGGCTCATCATTATCGAGATAGCAGGCATTGATTATCTCACCCCAGTATTCCTCGAGAGACATACCAGCAAATGACGCCATAGCTTCTGTCCCGTAGAGCCCAAGTGTCCAGGTAAATTTCCCTTCATTTTCCTTTTTCTGCATCGCTTCTCTGTACGGTTTGATGGTCTTAAATCGGTTCATCACTTTCGTGCCATCGACACCAGCGAGTTCGTATTTCTCATGTTCGGCAATCATATAGAGACGATGATCACAGTCCTCAACAGTTCCGAGGAGTCGCTTCATCGGGCGGTACTCTATCTGTGCATCATTTGCATGCTGGAAAAAACTTCTCTGGAGCCCATCAGGAATGATATCGACGATAGGATGTCCACCAGACCTCAATACTGCATCATGGAGAGGCTGGAGCATCGGTCGTGCACATTCTGGTACACAGAGGAGGACGACTTCACCTGGCTTGATGCCTGCGCCACCACCGAGGGCGAAATTCACGAGGACATCGGCGTATCGTTCGAGGATGTGAGTACTTGGTTGGAACATAAAAAGTGGGAATAATAAATATTAGAGTTATCAGATTTTTTCTATCAGTTCTGGAGCAACTTTATTTTTTCCAGGAAGAGTATTCAGGAGGGAATAGGTTTCATCTTTTTTTCGCGGTGTTTTATCGAGTTTGGATTTAGTGATTTTTTTTGATTCTTCTATTACTTCTTTGAGTCCACAATCGTCTGAGAGGAGCATCGCATTTCCGAGTATATTTGTTATCGGACGCGAGAGAAATATCTTTTTATCTCGGATTCTGTAGGCTGGAAATACTCACACATTGTAGACGCCTTCTTTGTAGTCTGTGTATTCTTCTGCATCTTCTTCTCAGTCAAAACTATATGCATAATCCGTCGCAGTTTTTTTTGTCTGCGAGCGAAGTCTGACCACTTTTTCACACTTGTAGAGGAGGATATCTTTGTATGTTTTTTCATCCCAGAAATGACATTCCACAGGTATTCACTTCACGAGAAATGAGATACTGAATTCTTGAAATACTCCGTCTGTGAATCATTTTGCTATCCTGTCGGTATTATATTTCTGGAAATATTTTGAGGAGAAAAGTTTTGGGAAAAATGCAGGTGTGATCAGGAATTGGAGGTCGATATCTGAGTCTGGCGTGATGCTATAATCCTGACCATACGCCATCGATCCAGTGAGCACGACAGCGCTTCCAAACTGGGTAATCTCTGGAATCAGATTTTCTATTATTTTGATTCTTTTTGTCGTTTCGGTTTGTGCGATTCGTGGTTTTGGAGGAGTGAAATTTGTATCGAGCATGGCTTTACTATAAGAGAAAAGAGAAAAGATAAAAGAGAAAATAAGGAGGTTTTTTTTGACTTCCGAAATTGTTTGCCTAGTATTTCTCACATGATAAAAACAAATACCACCACAAAAAAGAGTACTGCCAAAAAGGCTGCTCCAAAGAAATCTGCTCCAAAAAAGACTGCTCCAGTCGCTCAGAAGGCAACAACAGCACCGAAGAAGACAGCTCCCAAAAAATCTCCCGTCAAAAAAGTAGCTGCTAAAATCGTTGAACCATTAGCAGAAAAAACAACACCTGTAGTCAAAAAATCTGCACCATCTTCAGGGCAAGAAGGAGTCAAAATGCTTGGTATACTTCACCTCGCTGGAAATCTCCTCTCAGGATGAACACTTGGTCTCATCCTCGTTGTTCTCTACTATTTTGTTCAGAAAAATAAATTGTCTCAGCTCGAGAAGGAAACATGTTTTGAAATCATTAACTTCAATCTCAGTTTCATCGTCTATGGATTTATTGCCTTTGCACTCATTATTCTCATCATAGGAGTTCTCCTCGTGCCTGTTGTCCTCATCACATGGCTCATCCTCATGATAGTAGGATTTATCAAGCATCTCTCAGGTGAAAATTACAAATATCCGTTTATTATCCGTTTCGTGTCATAAAAAAGGGTTGCCTTTTCCGGAAAATCTCTACTATTCCTCTCGTGCCAATGTATCCCGCCAACGGCGGGAACAAGACTCATAACTTCGTGTGCCAATGTAGCTCAGCGGTAGAGCACAGGACTCATAACCCTGTGGTCGGCGGTTCGACTCCACCCATTGGCACCATTCTACGCGTTAGCGGAGAATGCCCTGCGAAGCTTTACGCGAAGCACGGGCAATAAATCGTCTTTCGTGTCGCTACGAATGGCACGCCGTGAATAAATTGACTTTGTCTAATTTTTCATACAGTATAGAGACATGTCGCGGGGTAGAGCAGTGGTAGCTCGTCAGGCTCATAATCTGAAGGTCGGTGGTTCGATCCCATCCCCCGCCACCAAAGAACATCGAAAAAATCTCTCCCGCCATGGCGGGAGAGATTTTTTATTAATCCATTTTTGCGAGACCTGTCAGATTTTAGGAATTCTGATTTAAAACTTCTAAAAATCTGTGATTGTATGTCTCTACAGTATCTTCCGAACCCGTAATTTCAGCCAATATCCTCTGGTATAAATTGTGTGGTATTCTGTTTCGCCCTGCATTCATGGCATACATGTTGTGAAAGGGTGCAACAAAGTCAGGTGCAATGAGAGGTACGATCATCCCTCCAGGTATTAATTCTATCTTATCGGATTGTTCTACGGCAGGTAGAACTTGTATGGCTATGCGTAATTTTTGACCTGAAATTTCCACTCCAAAAGCATGAGAAAAGCCAATTTTTCATTCGCGTATGTTATATAAATCATATTCTCAATCTTGTTCAAAATTACCTATTTTTTTGATAGCATCAATTGTTTTATCGAGATTTTTATGTCCTGTTGCTGTATCAAATTCGATTGCAAATTTTAAATCATCATAGCATTCAAGCCAGATGGCGATGTCTGTTGAATTGTTTTTCCCTAGTCTTATTCAGAGAGGTTTTCCTTCTGGCATTAATTTCCAGCACCTTAATAAGGTACTCAGAGCTGTGCTGAAGTGAGTAAAAATTGATTCCTTGGTTTCTTCATCAATATGGTCAAATCATATAAATATTCTGCCATTTTCATGAATTTTAGTTCATAAGCGGTGAAGTTTATCATTATAAAATTTTTCACTTTCATGTGACGGAGTTTCGCCGATATTGATATTAAGGTCATTTATCCTGCCTCGATACAAGTCTACTACTTCTTCTATAATTTGTGCTCATTGCCAGAGTGCAGAGGATATGACCAGGTGTTCTTCTAGATTTCCTGTCTGTGCGAAATTATGTAATACGACAAGAGTTTCTCTCATATCAGCTGGTATTTCTGTTAGGAGTTTTCTGGGTAAATTCCTTACAAAACAGGTGTTTTTTCCAACACCGCATCATCCATCACATCATCCAAATGTTACTTCCGGTTGTATCATAGTTATTACATTATAATTTAATGTAATAATTGTCAATTTCTATAACCCCCTAAAATAATCGAGTATCCATGTTCCACCGCCGGGTGATTGCCATCCACCACCTGTCGGCCAACTATGTGGATCTCCGCCGTAGCCTGTATAGCCTTCACACCAGACCACTTCGTTGCCAGATGAGCAACTATTGTACTTCGTACAGGTGAGAGGTCCTATTTGGATACTTTCTGTCGACGATTCGCTACATTCATTGACCTTGAGACGGATATTTCTCGCCTGGACTCCAGAGGCGTAGGACGAGAGATGGTCATTCACATTTTGGAAAAATATAGATGGTGCAGGCCCTGAGCATGCGCCAGTAAATGGTCCTGAACCGACGACCGCGAGACCGCTCATGAATTCACCACGGAGACAGGCAATTCTCTGTGCCATCCAGCCACCGAGAGAGTGTCCTATTGCGTAGACTTTATCACGATTGATACAGTAGTTATCAGATACTTGTTCGAGTATTGCATCGACGAATGCTATATTTTCTTTTTCACTCCATGAAAATGACTTCCCACTACTGCTTGAGAGTCCTGCAGGATAGGCTACGATGAAGTCACTTTGTTTTTCGAGTTTCATATAATCTTGTACCTGATCTTTACTATTACTTCTCCCGTGTGTCGCAATAGCGAGTGAGTATTCTTTATCTCTGGAATAATTTGTCGGAACGAAGAGGTTATATTTTCTCTCTTTTCCGTCTATCATAATAGTGTTTTCAGCATGGAGATTTCAGCTTGTTTGGCACCCTGTGCTCTTGTACGAGAGGGGAGACTTCGTGCGTGTGTATTCCTGGAGTCTGATGATGAGATCAGCAGATTTCCCACGAGATATCTGTGTACCGAGAGTGTAGCCGTGAGTGGGCATGATGTTGTTGGTATCAGAGAATTGTTGGAGTGCTTCATACCATTTATCTCCTGTTGTGGCTACATTGAGTCCAAAGGCTTTATTTCCAAATGCGAGTGCTTCGAGCGTCGTCACAGAATCGTTTGGTCAGAATTTCCCATCAGCAAATCCGTTGGCTATACCGAGAGTATGAGCGGTACAGATATATCGGTGATACCACATCGTTGTCTCTACATCGGGGAAGCATTTCTCAGCGACTGTTTCTGGGATTGGTGTATTGCTCGCTCGGAGGAGTATCGTGAGGAGCTCTGCTCGGGTAATATTATTCTCTGTTCCATATCGTCCATCACCGTATCAGTTTGTGAGTCATTGTGTCTGGAGATTGAGAATCGCATCTTTGTACCACGAGTATTCTATATCGGTGAAATCAGCGAAAGCGAAGTTCTGTACAATGCACAGTGCACACAGTACAAAGAGGGAAGAGATTTTTTTCATAGACCCCTACTGTACCCATTTTATGTGATTCTGCAAGATTCGGAGGTGAGCATTGTGTGACGAAGACTAGACTTTTTTTTGGGATTTTGTGGGTGTTTTTGTAGTCTTTTTTTGTTTTTCAAAGATTTTTGATGAGACAACGGAGGGTTTTTCTGGTCTTTTGATGTTGCCTTCTATTTTCTCTATTCTTTGAAGTATTTCATCTTGCTCCTTTACCTCTTCATCCATGATATCAGCAAGTTGTGATATCTTTTTTTCACTTCTCAGTGCTCTGATGAATCCACTCGTGAGGATACCTGTAGGGAGTGCGACGAGTCCTATTCCGATAAGTGCGAGAATTATACCTACTATTCGTCCTCAAAATGTTACAGGCACGACATCGCCATATCCTATCGTAGTGACTGTCACAACTGCCCACCATATACCGTCAAATATATTATCCACATACATACTTCGTTCATTTTCTAGCGCATAGAAGAGTACACCTGCAATCAGAATACACTGAATTGAGAGTATAAAAATCACCATCATCTCAAACCATATCTCTCGTGACATATCTCTGAGGAGTCGGAGCACTCGAGATGATCGATAAAAATGAAACATGTTGAGTATGCTCGTGAAGCGAAGTACCCGAAGTATGACTGCGTCAGCATTGTGCAAATCATGTGTCCATATCATCGCAAACAATGGAGCTATGACGATTATATCTATGAGGGTGAGTGGATGTATGAGAAATTTGAGCGTTGCTTTGACTGCAGAGTTTCCAGTATAGTTCTGTGAGGCATTCCAGAGTCTGTAGAGAAATTCTGCGAGAAATGCTCCAAGTATCGCAATATGAATTGAGAGAAAGAGATTTTTGAGCTCTGGCGTCATCACACTCTCGACTGATTCTATGATGGTCAGCGTGATGCTGATGACGACCAATACCACCATCAGGAGATTGATGGTCATGGTGAGTTTTTCTTCGGATTTAAGCTCTGCAGGGAACATACTCATGAATTGTATGATAATTATTTATGCCACCTACTATTTAGAGTGGAAAAATAGAAAAATATTTCCTCAATTACCTTTTTAAAATGCTCTTGCAAAAATAGTTCTCATTTTTCCTTCTTCAATTTCTAGCATGAGATCATCTGTGAATTGTCCTGCAAATGGCATGCAGCGTGTTGTTGCTTTATATGTTGTTTTGATATGTGTCTCAAATTTTTCATCCCCATCCCATGCATAGAGCGCAAATTTTCCAGACTCAACAGCTGTTGCAATATCTGATTCATTTTGACAGACAACTGTATTTTCTCGCAGACGATTTCTACTCTTCTCGAGAAGGGCTATTTGTCATTTTTCGAGCAGGTTCTTTACTGTTTCTTTGAGTTCAGAGAGAGGTGCAATGTGTTTTTCTCCTATGATTCTATCACAGACAACGACACTTCATTGTGCCATATCGCGAGGACCATATTCTATGCGTATAGGGTATCCTGACAGCTCCCAGTCATTGATTTTTTCACCCAGGCGAGCATCACGAGCGTCGAGCAAGAGTTTCTCATTATTTTGATTTATTCTTGCACGGAAGTATTGTCACTGTACTGGTATATCTGTATTTTCTCACAGAAGAGTATGTGCTATTGTATCTGTATATTCTTTTACTCCAGCTTCATCATTGGCGTAAAGTGGTAGGAGAGTTGCTCGGTACTCAGACATTTTTGGTGGTATCACGAGGCCACGATCGTCAGAATGACTCGATATGAGCGCGCCCAGGAGACGAGTGCTTGCCCCCCATGAGGTATAGTATGGATGCGCTTGTTTTCCTTCTTTGTCTTGATAGGATACCTCAAATTCTCTCATAAAATCCTGAGATAAAAGATGCGAAGTACATGATTGAAGCGCCCAACCATTACTCATCATAGATTCATAAGTATAGGTGTGGAGTGCTCATGGGAATCTCTCGCTCGCTGATTTTTCTCCTTCTAAACCATCTATCGCCATGTATTCCCTGATAGTTTCTATGTATACTTTATTGAGTATATTTATGAGGAAATCATGAGCATCCTGTTCTGTCAGATGCAGTGTATGACCTTCTTGCCAATGAAATTCTGAAGTACGAAGAAATGGTCGAGGACGCTTTTCCCAACGCATGACATTTGCCCATTGGTTGTAGAGGAGAGGGAGGTCTTTGTAGCTCTGCAATTGCTTCTTAAAAAAATCACAAAATAGTGTTTCTGATGTTGGCCTAATGGCAAAATGTTCAGGAAGTTCCTTCCCTCATACATGTGTCACGGTCAAAAATTCTGGAGCAAAACCCTCTATGTGGTCCTTTTCCCGCTCAAAAAATGATACAGGTATAAGGAGAGGCAATATGATATCCTGGACTCCCATTGCTTTCATTTTTTTGCTCATAATTTCTCTTAGAGTATTCCAGAGGGTAACAGCTTTAGGGAGAAAAGTGATACATCCTGTGACTGGAGCGTACTCAAACATGTTTCCTTGGTGGGCTACATCGAGATACCACTGGGCATAATCCTGCTCCTGAGTGGCCATAGTAATTTTTGTTTTTGTCATGAACTTGATTATAGAAGAAAGGTGCGAAGCGCAAAATTTCTTCATAATTCTTTTCGAATTTCTTGAAATCAATGATATCTGTGCTATACTTACTCTGTATTATTTATCTATTTAGCTTGTTATATGAAAAAATTCTTTCTCACTCTCTGACTCCTCTCATTTCTCGGCGGGGGATATTACCTCAAACAAAACTATACATTTGTGCAACTCTCTTCTGAGCAGCTCGCACAAGTCGGCTCTACGACACTTCAGTCATCAGTTATCAACCCTATTTCTGGCGAGACCGAACAGCACCATTCTGATGTACTTTTCCGAGTTGGTTCTTTTGCAGTCGTGAAGAGTTCTTCAGAACTGCTCGTACCTGAGCAGGGGGAGTAGGATGTCCGATTGCTATTTTTAGGTCACGATCACCTATCTCGTAGTTTCTTTCGGGATTTGCCAGGAAGCTTCGGATTTCTTCCTCCCATTTTTTGAATGCGATGATAGCGTTTTGATGTGCTGAGCGTTGGTCGAGAGAACGAATAGTCCTCTCTTCGAGCATGATGAATTTTTTTGGTTCGTAGAAATACTGGCTGTAGTCAGTTGTATCGACGATTTGACATCATGTGCCACCCCTTGAGGCTGTTTTTCCTGCTGCGTGAACGATATTATGGAGGTAGTGTACACTGATATTCTTTCGTGCATCTGCTATGATTTCATCCATGCTATAGCGTAGGTAGTGTGGTATTTTCTGAAATCGCATAAAATATATATTGAGAACATGATTCTATAAATAATCAACAAATTGCAAGAAAAACATGAATTTACTTTTTCTCATTGCAAAAATCAGACTTTTTTATACTCTATTTATATCGTTTATTTCTCTATTTCCCCCTATGTATCACATTATTTGACACAAAAACCCCGACACAGATGCTATACTCTCAGCTCTCGTCGCAAAAGAATATTTCCTCGCTATGGGAATGGAAGCAGAGGCCTACAGATTGTGAGATATCAACAAAGAAACTGAGTACTTGCTCAAAACTATTGGATTTGAGGCGCCAAAATTGGTATCATCTCTCGATGCTGGCTCTGAGGTAGTACTCGTCGATCATAATGCGAGCAATCAATCTATAGATAATCTCGACACGCTCAAAGTGACATGTATCATCGATCATCACCGCGTAGAATCTCTGTCATCAAATGAACCCATCCAGCTCCGTTTTGACCCAGTATGTTCGACCTGTTCTATTCTCTTCCTCATGTTTGCCGAGCAAGATCTCGAAATACCCGATCATGTTGCCCGTATGATTCTGGCAGGCATACTCTCTGATAGTCTCGCATTTCGTTCTCCTACTACCACTGATGAAGACCGAGAAATCGCAGAATATCTCGCAGAAGACCTCGGTATTGATGATATTCAGGCTTATGCAAAGAGTATGTTTGATGCAAAATCTGATCTAGGGGAAATGCCAACACGCAAAATTCTCGAGCTTGATTACAAAGTGTTTACTTTTGGCGGTGATAAAAAATATGGTTACGGTGTCATGGAAACAACCAATCCGAGCTATGCAATGAGCCGTAAAAATGAAATAATTACTGATATGCGCGCGCTCAAGGAAGAAACTGGTCTTCATGCTATCTTTTTTTCCGTTGTTGATATCCTTTCTGAGAAAAATACCACCTTCGTTTCAGGTGATGTCGAAAAGGCGGCTCTTTTAGCAGTTTTTGGTGCAGAAACTCAGGACATGGTGGCAGACCTCGGGCATCGTCTCAGTCGCAAAAAAGAACTCGAACCAGCACTGAGTGCTTACTTTGAAAAGCAATAATACAGGAGTCCTTGCAACTTGGTAAAAGTATTTATACTCAAGGCGTACCCAATAACAGGGTACGCCTTATTTTTCATATTACACTATGAAGCCCACACAACCACAGTTTGAGCTGCTGACATTTTATCATTTCGTCGATATTCCAGAGGATGAGCTCGAGTTGGTCTGTGCTGACCACCTCCAGTTCTGTTCTGATATCGGACTTAAATGAAGGATATACATAGGCACAGAGGGGATTAGCTCGACTGTTTCTGGTAATCTCGGTCAATGCAGAGCGTATCGCATGTATCTCGAATCTACGAAGTATTTCAAAAATATCGCTGACATAGAGCCAAAAGCAACTCTTGTCACAGGTCATCAATTTCCAAAACTCACTGTCAAAGTCCGCCATGAAATCGTCGTCCTCTGAGAAAAAGTCACAGAAGAAGAGGTCAAAAAATACAAAAAAGAGCTAACTCCAGAAGAATTCAAACAGATTCTGGACGAAGGAAAGACAGATGATTATATTATCCTCGATATGCGCAATGATTATGAATATCGTCTCGGGCATTTCAAATGAGCTATTCCTGCTGGTACTGTGAATTTCCGTGAAGTACCTCAACTCCTCGAGCGATATCGAGAGAAAGCCAAAGGTAAAAAAATTATCTGGTATTGTACTGGTGGTATCCGTTGTGAAAAGGCTGCCGTCCTCGCCAATAAAGCTGGAATTCAAGATGTGTATGCTATCGAAGGGGGAGTCGTACAATATGTAAATACACACAATGATGGAAATTGGCTCGGGAATCTCTACACATTTGATGACCGAGTAAGTACCTTTGTCGGTGATGAGGAGACTCATACCACTATTGGTTCATGCCTGCATTCAGACAAGCTCACAGATCATTGTGATAACTGTCGGAATACTGAATGTAATGCTCGTATGATTGTTGACCTCGCTGAACACAAGAAGCATATGTGATTTTGTTCACAGGAATGCTTCGACAAGGCACTAAAAACTCTTCTCATAAAAGATGTGGATTGGGATTCTTTGAAAATGACGAATGAAAAATGACGAATGACGAATGGTAGATTTTCTTCCTATAAAGAACTTCGCTCATTGATAAAAGCTGGAAAGATGAATTTCTCGGAGGCGCAGAAAATTGTTACAAATCATCTCAGAAAAAAGCTCTGAGAGACAAAATTCCGACATCTTCAAAGTCAGAAAGAAGGTGTCATTCAGATGGATTAATTTCTATTTCTTCAGGTATTCATCAATAGTTTCTGCCCAGGTCCCGCCAGCGTCTATAACTTTTGCTTTATTGAGCAGTGTTTTAGATTTCTCTTTGTATCCTGCCTCCTGTGCGAGAATGCCTCCCTGTACGAGAGCGATGACATTATCATTTTTTGAGAGTATTTCATCGATGATCATTTGTGCTTCAGATGTTTTTCCACCTATTCTGAGATGCCATCCTTCGAGTGCGAGTATACTGGCAGATGATGGAAATCTCTTCTTGCCGAGTGTGATCCATTCTGCAGCATTTCTCATCTCTTCGTGGACCAGTGCCAGGTAGATAGCATTGGTTATATCTGCTTCCGTTGCATCATTTTCTAGGACGAGATATCCGAGCACTTGAAACATATTCTTGTAGAGACCGAGCACATAATAATTATAGGCAAGTTTTCTCTCAACCACTGTTTTTGGTTTGTACCCTCAGAGTACTGCTTTGTTGAAATAAATATTTGATGTTTCGTAGTCTTGTTTCTCGAATTGTATGAGTCAGAGGATGAAATCCGCTTCTGCGTCTTTTGGTTCTAATTTTTTGTATTTCGTGAGGACTCCCTGAGCTCTCTCATACTGGTTTATCATAAATGCTGAGAACCCTACTATTTTCAGAATAGGACGATAATCTGGTTTTTGTCTGAGGACATTTTCTCCGATTTTCATGGCTGTCGTGTAGTCCTTATTTTTGTAAAATGCTCCGATGAGGAGAGCATCTTTGTAGCTTGCATCATTATTCCCGAGGGCTTCATAGTTTTTTAGAGCATTTTTCAGATCAATAATCGGTCCATAACTGTGAGGGTATTCACGGATTGCTTTCTCACACGATATGTATTCATTTTCACATATCCATGACACTTGTAATGCTTGACGGAGATTTTCTGGTATATCTATCGTGGTCAGTCTTTTCTGGAATTCACCATCTCCAGTATATCTCAGTGCGTAGAGGAATTCCTCTCTCTCTGACTGGTAGAGATCGTCGACAAATTTTTTGTAGAGATCAGAACTTCTCTGGAATTTTTTTGCTCGGAAAGCTATATGTGCGAGTTTTCTCTCTATTTCTCGTGATGGAGTGAGTCGGAGCACTCTCTCATAGAGATCAGCTGCTTCATTATATTCGTTATTATTTGAGAGATAGTCAGCTCTTTTTATGAGTATCACAGCTCTTTCTTTTTTTTCACTTTCTCTGAGGGCCCTATCGAGATTCATGGCATTTTGAGCTCCTATTGTTTGATGGTCTGCTCCACTCAGTTCCCCTGCTGTTTCTGCCATGATTTCTCAGGAGATCGTTGGTGTGGTTGTTTTTTCTCGCCACGGCAGAGCATCTCATAGGCTACAGCCCGAGAGCAGCACGACTGCACAACACAGGAGACAGTATTGTAGTGGAGAACGGGGATACATCTTGCAAGTTGGGATAAGATTTATACACTTTGAGAGTTATAGTATAATTTTTCTGCCCATGTACAAATTTTTCACTCTTGCACTTCTCTTACTGTCATTTTCTGGTTTCACCTTTGCGGACATAGATGATACCCAGGTGATGGACAGAGAAGAAAAAACTACAGACTCCATAAAACTCCAAAGATTTACCAGCTGTGAAGCAATGGATAGTGTTTTGACGAAATATTTCAAGTCAGCACTTCTCGAGCAAATCACCATGCATGGCACTCCAGTCGCAGTTCCTGATTCTCCTATTAATGCTCAACTTACTGGGACTCCTGTTGGAGAAAAGGGTGGAATGGGGGGCGGAGGAGACTCCTGATTTAGTCAGACAAATATACAAATCGCATGAGTGGATGAATCTGAAGTGGTCAAGACTGATGGAAAATATATCTACTACGCATCCAATCAGCCAGATGCTGATGGGTATCAATATGTCACTATTACACGAGCAGTACCAGCATCGGATATGTCCCTCGTCAAGCGTATCAAGCTCCCTAATAATTATAGCAATGTCCAGCTCTATGTCGCAGATGGACGACTCACCATCCTCGCAAATCGTTGGAATCATAACTATGTCTATAGTCCTACACCACTGAGTATCGGCAATGGTTCTGTGACAGTCGTCGTCGTATATGATATAGCTGATCCTGCTGCTCCTCGATTGAATCGTTTTTATACAGTTAATGGTGACCTCTCTCAATCTCGACGCGAAGGGAATTATCTCTATGTCCTTTCCCAAAACTATCTCTCACTCAATACTTGGGGACCTGTAGGCATGTATACACGAGAGGATATCAATACTTTCATGGACAAAAAATTTGATCCAGCGAGTATCCTCCCACAAACTATTGATATCCGATATGACACCGCTGAACAGAATCAGATGGGGCGTGGTGATAAAAAGATTCCTTATTCGATGAACCGCGCTCAGGTAAAGTGTAGCGAGATAGAATACATATTGCCAGAAAAGCCACAAAATCTCAGCTTCCTCACTCTCTCAGTTATCCCACTTTCTGGGAATGGTGAAATCGCTAAAAAGGTGATATACGGGGATGCTGCACAATTTTTCATGTCTCGAGATAGCTTCTATATCGTCGGTAATTATTGGAAGCAGTGAGGGAATTTCTCATGTCCACCAGGTGCTCGCTGTATCATGCCAGCGTTTCGTTCTGAACAGAATTCTCTCATTCACCGATTTAGTACCAAGCAAGGGAAGGTAGAGTATATCTACTCTGCTATTATGCCCTGAATGCCTCTTTCCCAGTATGCTATGAATGAGCGCGATGGTGTCCTCTTCACAGCCAATCAGAAGGATTGGACCACAAATGGAGTCGATATTTTTGCTATTGATGCCTCAGGAAAACTTCTCTCAAAACTCGAGAATGTGTGAGCAAAGGAACGATTCCAGTCGGCACGGTATATTGGTAATCGTCTCTATCTCGTGACATTTGAGCAGGTTGATCCACTCTTTGTCATCGATACCACTTCTCCGAAAAATATGAAAATCCTCGGAGAACTCATCATGCCGGGGTACTCTACTTATCTGCATCCATATGATGAAAAACACCTCATAGGAATAGGCTATGACACTAAAACGAACCCAACATGAGGAACCGTCAACACTGGTATCAAAGTGGACCTCTACGATGTGACAAATGTTGCTGCACCGAAACAGAAGTATTCACAAGTCTATGGAGGTAGCGGATCATCATCTGATGTTCTCTGGAACCCTCGGGCACTCGTCTGGGATGAATCTCGTCGTATACTTCTCCTCCCAGCACAGCTCATGGATCAGAATCTCACTACCTATCAGTTCACTTCTGCATGGCAGGGGCTCCTCGCTCTCAAAATAGATAAAAATTCTGGTATAAACCAAGAAGCAAAAATCACTCACATTGATATGACGGGTATAGCTCAGAAACGAAGGGACGAATGTGCAAAATATGGCGCTCCTTCCAAAGAAGAAAAATGCTACACACACATCGTGACCGGAGAAAAAATATGTCTCAAGCCTCAGGATAATCCTGAGAATCAAGCTATTCCACTCTACTGTTATTCGGAATATGATGATTCTTCGTACCTGGCAAATAACATCTGGGAACTCTATCCAGCATTTGTACAACGAGGCCTCTATATAGGAAATTCACTCTATACTGTTTCACCAAATTTTATTCAAGCCAATAACTACGGTAGCTCCTACGAGTTGCAGAAGAAGATAGATAACAAATAATTACTTATTAAAAAACACTCACCAATTGGTGAGTGTTTTCTTAATGATGTCCGTGGTTTTCATGTTGATGTCATCCGCCGTGACCTCATCCGTGTTCACCTCATCCACCTCCTATTTGCGCTATTGCATAGAATATCAGATGTATCAGGAGTCATACAATTCAGAGGCCTAAAATAGGCAATTCTGTTTCGGAAAGTGTGTTTACGATATATCCAACTACTACTATCAGTAGTGCTGTGCGAGTGGGTCAGAAGAGCATGGTGATGACAAGCAGACGTGCACAATATCATACTATTTCACCCAAGAGTCGGCCAAGTAAGCCAAATATATGCTGTCAGCGTTCTCCACACCAGTGGCCTGTGCTCACGAAGCTTGCCATGCCACTTTTGTGCTCATGCCCGTGATGAGCTTCATGCCCATGTCCGTGTGCATCGTGTCCATGATGAGCTTCATGCCCATGTCCGTGTGCATCGTGTCCATGATGAGCTTCATGCCCAAGAGTGCTATGAACAGGTGTCTGAGATTTTTTTTGAGGCACCCCGTGAACATTATTGATCATGACGCGCCCGAGAGAATTCATACCATCACTTTCTATCCATTTGTGTGCAACATTGTCGAGCTTATTTCCTGATTCCTTGAGAGTATTTTTTATCTCTAGAGCACGCTTTGGCGTGTGTTCCTCCGCCAGGACGGAAGAAACATGTTTTTCTGGTACTATACGGCGATCAGCGTTCATGGTATCTGCCCATTCTCGCTTATTTTTTTCTGTGTCAAGTTTTCTACAGATATTCTATCTGATCCTTTTCTACTGCGAGATAGATTCATTGTGCTGTTTGTGTCGCCACTTCTCCTATCTGTTCAGCTAAGATAATTCCCTTTGCAAATCTACTTCCCTTGATAGCTACGGTTCCTCAGCGTATTGCTGCACCTCCTCATCCGCCTACAACTGCACCAACTCATGTCCAGCTTGTGAGTATTCATGCAGCTAAGAGTGCATCGGAAGTCCATCAAAGTGCTGCCATACCTGCATTGAAAAATCATGGCTTGATGTGTCCTCTTGAAAAATCTTTCCAAGCCTGTTTTGTATCTAACCAACTACTCCAAACAGGTGTGATATTTTTACCTACTTCACCAGTTTTTTCCCATCCAGATTGTTGACCGTCATCTTCATAGTTTGAGAGATTATTCTGTATGTGATCAAATGTCGAATAAAAATGTCGTTCGAATTTTTCGCGAGACATGTATCTCATCGCGAGCTGACCTTCATTCCATGTTACACCGAGGAATGCACATACTTTTAATT
>JBFZBA010000020.1:0-4886 GCA_041308705.1 Candidatus Altimarinota bacterium | reverse complement strand
CACTCTATGGTTTGGAAGTGTCTCGTGGACTCATAATACGACACTTATTTCTGTCATACGTACCCTTGCGGTTGTCTTTTTTGGCGCTGTTATCATCGCTCTCTATATTCCACTTTAGACTTATGAATATTTTCTTTCGATACTCTGTTCTCATCTCTGTCTCACTCCTTCTCATGGGATGTTTTGGCAGTGATGCTCCCGTTGATACTGTCGATGAAGCAGGCCTCATCAAATACATAGGTACAGGCTATACGCTCCGGGTACCAGCATCATGGCAAGCTGTTGAACCGTCAAAAATTACTGCTCCCGTCGCAGGAAAGATAGAGCTGGCTCTGCGTTCACTCGTCAATAAGAGAGGCTTTATGAACAATCTCATCATCCTTTCCGACACACTCGAGACACCTGTTACAGCGACTGAATATGTCTCTCAGAGTATGCTCTGGGCGTCGCGTGAATATCTCTCAATGAAAGTGGAAAACGATGAACAGATTACCTTTGCAGATGGTGAGAAAAGTCGTCTCGTGATCTTCCGCGCGAAGTATAATGAAGTGACAGAAGAGCATCTCTTTTTTCAGACGGCTCGCCTGTGCGGCAACACTGTCTATCTCTTGACTCTCGGTCTCGAAAATGATACACCTGCAGAAAATTATGACAGATATCGTCCTATTCTCTCTAGCTTCACTTGTCTTTAATTTTTCCTTGTACCTCGTATTAGGTATTATGTATTATGACTCGCACAGGATAACAAAATTCGTATAATAGTTTCTGCCTAGTTTACCTAATACTTTATACATAATACTTAATACTACTGTAGTCATGCGTTTCTTTCAAGCCCTCATCGGATATAAGAAGATACCAGTTCTCGGCTGACTCAATTTCGAGATAAAACAGGGCGAATGGGTATTTATCTATGGCGCAAGTGGGAGTGGAAAATCCACACTTCTCGAGACGATGGCATGACTTCGGAAACCTCTTGCTGGATCATTTATCGATCATCGTGGGCGTGATGTCTATCGTCTCAAATCACGCGATCTCCGTTCCTATCGTCGGACAAATGGTATGATATTTCAGGACTACAAACTGATTCCTTCAAAGACTGTCGCAGAAAATATCTCCTACGCTCTCGAGATCTGTCGCTACGGCAAAAGCACCATCACTCGTCGGACTCGGGAACTCCTCACAGAGGTAGGTATGTATGATAAAAAGAATGCCTATCCTGAGCATCTCTCAGGATGAGAATGTCAGCGAGTGGCCATCGCTCGAGCTCTGATACATGAACCCGATACACTTCTCGCTGATGAGCCAACTGGAAACCTCGATCAGAAAAATGTGGATATTGTTTTGGACTTTATGAAAAAGATTCATACAGCTGGTACCACTATAGTTTTTGCTACGCATGACCGTGATCTCATCCATCTCATACCAGGAGCGAGAGAGATAGATATTGATGATTTTAAGAATTAATCCTGTTTTTTTATGACTATTTTTATTGGAATTATTCTCGCACTGTGTGTCTTTTTTCTCGTCGTCTTTCTCCATGAGCTCGGACATTTTCTCGTCGCACGATGGAGCGGAGTAAAGGTCCACGAATTTGGGATCGGTATACCACCTCGGCTTATCCGCATTTTCAAGGATAAGAAGTGAACTGATTGGACCCTCAACTGGATTCCTCTCGGTGGATTTGTACGTCTGAAGGGTGAACACTTCTCCGATCCAGAGAGTCGTGAAAAAGGTGCTTTTCCTCGTGCAACATGGTGGCAACAAGTAGCCATTCTCCTGGCTGGTGTGACGATGAATTTCCTGCTTGCTGGATTTCTCTTCGGTATATTATTTTTCCAGTGAACAGAGCCGCTGACTGTGCATGTTCGTGAGCTCGCACCAAATGCTCTCCTCTCTCGTGTCGGGCAGGGAACGGGGCTCATTCCCATATTTGATACCCTCGAACAAGCAGAAGCATCAGGTGTCCTCTCTCGAGCTCCATGAGTCGCCCTTGATCCGTTGCCCAATTCACTCGCAGCTCAAGCAGGGATTCAGAGGGGTGATATACTTCTTTCTCTCAATGGTATAGTTCTCTCCACACCAGAGGATATCAGTAAAATCCTCGCAGAGTCACGATGACCCATGGAGCTGGAAATACTTCGATGAGCAGAGAAAATACAGATTTCCCTTACTCCCAAAGAGGGGAAAATAGGTGCCTATATCGCTCCAAATATCACCCTTTCTCGCTATCAATATGGAGTTATTGATTCGCTCGCACACGGTATGGTCGAGGTTCATCAGCAGATAGGATTTTCTCTCCGTACATTTGGCGCGATTATCTCGACGAGCTTATCTCGTGATTCATCTGCAGAACAAAAAGAAGAAGCTGTAGCAGGGGTTGGTGGTCCAGTCGCTATTGGTCGTGTGTTTGTGGGGTTGGCTGATTATGGTGTGCAGATTCGTAGTCTCATCATCCTCACAGCGATGATATCCCTCAGTCTCTGAGTTTTTAATCTCCTGCCATTTCCAGCACTCGATGGTGGTCGGTGTCTCATTGTCCTCGTCAACCAGGCGATTCATGTCGTGAATCCTCGGTTCAAAATATCTCCACAGATAGAACAGATTATACACTCTCTCGGATTTATGCTCCTCATTCTCGCGAGTATTCTCGTCACTTGGAAAGATATCTTCATAAATTAAAAAAGAAAAATTAAAAAAGAAAAATGGAGGATTTTTTCCGTCATTCCGTGCAAGTGAGGCAAAAGCCGTACGCGACACGGAATCCAGGACATCTACTCCGCGAAGCGATCCTAATGTATACAAATAATAAAGGACTTATATAATTCACCTGGATTCCGGCTCGAATATTTCCCCGCTTATGCGATGAAAATATCTGTCCGGAATGACGGATAGCGTTCTACTTTCGTATTAGTATTTTATGAAACTCATCTCCTGGAATGTAAACGGCATCAGAGCAGTCATGAAAAAATGATTTCCTGAAATACTTCAAAAACTGGGTCCTGATATTATTGGCCTTCAGGAGATCAAAGCCAAGCCTGAACAAATCATTGCTGAGACTGACATCATTCAGGCGCTCGGATATCAGTGTATATTTAATTCTGCAGAGAGACCTGGTTATTCAGGTACTGCCGTTTTCACGAAAATCGCACCACTCGCGGTGATGAATCGTATCGGGACAGAAGCTGATAATGAAGGGCGAACACTTGCTCTCGAATTCGACGATTTCTATTTCGTGAATTCCTATATTCCCAATTCCAAGGACGACCTCTCTCGTCTTGAATACCGACAAGAATGGGATAGGGCTATGTGTGTGTTTCTCGATAAACTCCAGGTTCACAAACCGGTTATATTTTGCTGAGATCTCAATGTCGCACACCAGCCGATAGACCTCAAAAATGCGAAACAAAATGAAGGAGAACATGGATTCACTCTCGAAGAGCGAAGAGGATTTGATGCATTTATGAATATTGGTCTCGTCGACATCTTCCGTGAGAGAAATCCTGACCTCGCATGAGCGTACACTTGGTGGTCCAATTTCTGAAATGCCCGAGCGAATAATTCTGGTTGGAGAATTGATTATTTCCTGATTTCTCGTGAGCTCACTGATCGTATCACCGAGACCACTATTCATCCGGATATTCTTGGGTCGGACCACTGTCCGGTGGGGATTATCATCAATTAAAAATGCAAAATTAAAAAAGAAAAATGGAGGATTTTTAATTTGTCATATAATTCTCATAATTCGTAATTTGTAATTCGTACTGTATCTATGCTCTCTCTCCAGTTTATCCGGGAAAATCCTGATATCGTCCGTGCTGCTATCAAAAATAAATCAGTAAAAATTGATTTTGATGCCTTTCTCGCACTCGATGAAAAGAAAAAAACACTCCAACAAGAAGTAGAAACGCTTCGTGCGAAGCGCAATGAACTCTCTGCTTCGCTCAAAATCCCCCCTACCCCCCTTTCTCAAGGGGGCAGTAATAAACCTGATCCGGCTCTCCTCGAAGAAGCCAAGAAAATCAAAGAAGAACTTCAAACACTCGAAAAAGAGTATGAAGAAATAGAAACACTCCATCTCCAAGAACTCAAAAAAATCCCAAATATTCCAACAGATGACACGCCTATTGGTCATACAGAAGAAGAAAATGTCGTTGTCCTCGAATGGTGAAAAATTCCAGAATTTAGCTTCACTCCTCGAGATCATGCTCAGATTGCGGCTCTCCACGGCTGGATAGACAAAGAGAGGGCTGCCAATGTCGCTGGTTCACGATTTGCCTATCTCATGGGGGATCTAGTATTACTCCAATTCGCACTTATCCAGTGGGTGATGTCGACATTGACGAATGAAGCGATTCTCAAAAAAATCATTGCTGATCTCGGGCTCACAGTTTCTCCAAAACCATTTACGCCCGTTCTCCCGCCTTACATGATCCGTACTGAGCCCTATGATGCGATGGATAGACTCGAGCCCCGAGAAGATAGGTACAAGATTGAGGGGGAAGATCTCTGGCTTCAATGAAGCGCTGAACATGTCCTCGGTTCTATGCATGCGAATGAGATTTTTCCTGAATCGGATATGCCAGTACGATACCTCGGTTATGCGACATCATTTCGTGGTGAAGCGGGGACTTATGGGAAGGATATGGAGGGGATTATCCGCATGCATCAATTCGACAAGCTCGAGATGGAGAGCTTCTCAACATCAGAAACATCACACGAGGAGCATCTCCTCTTCTCAGGTATCCAGGAATACCTCATGCAGGAACTCCAGATTCCCTATAGAAAACTCCAGAAATGCACTTTTGACATCGGAAAACCAAATGCAAAAGGCTCTGATATCGAGGCATGGCTCCCATGACAGGGCAAATACCGAGAAACACATACAG
>JBFZBA010000019.1:0-8188 GCA_041308705.1 Candidatus Altimarinota bacterium | reverse complement strand
TGCTAAATATTCCACCAAGAGCATAGCGTCTGCTTCGTGAACGATTTATAAATTCGTACATATCAGCTTCGATAATGAGTTTCTTATCGGCGAAGAGTTCCAAGAAGTTTTCGATTCCATGTCCTGCACTTTTTAGTTTGTTATATATCATTCCTCATATCTTCATCTGACTATACCCTGTGAGATATAATGGGGACGAGACAAGGGCCTTAATGATACCAAATCGTTTTCTCTGGGCTACATTGATCATACTTCCTACCACTATTAGTGGAGCAAGCCCATCAGTTGTTTCTACCAATAGTTCCTGCACTGTCATTTCGCCATTTACGGTGTCGAGTGCATTTTTTGCAAATGTGAATGGCAATACTACACTTTTTGCCACTCCGTCCCAGAGTATGAATTGTCCTCATTTGACGAGGATTGTTCCACCATTTTTTACGAATTTCTCCATTGCCCCAGCTCCTTCTGCGATATTATTTTTTTCCATCGCTTCTCTGAGCTCGGTCATCTCACTCTTGAATCTGCCGAAGAATCATTCCTTGAGAACTGCTGAAATATTTCCCAAAGTTCATTCACTATTGATCGCCATTTTACGAGATTTGTGATATTGTTCATTGCTCTCTAATTTTGGATTTGCACAGAGGAAATCAGCAGCGACCTCAACTCATGCATCGTCGAGTATTACCCATCGTATGTATCCGTTCCAGTTATCATTTATCCGTATATTCGTCCCTTGAGTTGCAGTCATGAGGTCCACTACATCTTCTGTTGTTATGTTTTTTCCTCATTTGATTTCTTCTGTGAGTTTTTTTATTTTTTCGTGGAATTCTTTTTCTCGTGGATTTTCTGATTTTTTGAGATTTCGTTCGATATTTTTTTCGAACCAGAGAATACCATCTTTTGTTTTTTCGTGGATGACTTGTTCTCTTTCTGGTGCAAATAATGATACACCAGCTTCTTTTATTTTTTCGAGGACACGCTGTTTTTCAGCTTCGAGTCGTTTTTTTAGAGCTTCTTCATCGCTCAGTACATCGACAAACTCGCCTATATTATCCCGAGCATCGTCGAGAGCATCTGTCGGGATTCATTGCTTTTCAAATTCTGCCCGTATCTCGGGGAGTTCTACGATATCACGGAACCAATCTGCTAGCTCAGCATTATCTTCGGGCACATATATTTTATGCCCTAGGAATACTGTACCATTTGCCACTGCAGCAAATATCATCGCTGTTGATATGAGATTGTGTCCGACCATACCGAGAATAGTTGTTGCTCATTTGATGCCTGTAAATGTTCCAGAGAGTCATAATCTGATAAGTTCAGGTCTAATTACAGATAAAGTTGCGAGAATAGGAAGCGCTTGTTGACCATATTTTACTATTTCAAATTCGAGCTCATCGATGTAGTCGGCTGTTGGTGTCAGCTTGTCTGCAAGTGTCACCATGCCTTCTGGTACTGATTCTTTTTTTGATTCGAGATACTCACTGAGTTTTGAACCATTTGCTATATCCCAACCTGAAGAGAGGGTTCCTATTACTGCATCTTTTGTTTCCTTTCCTATATTTCCACAGTACTCAAGAGCATTTTTTATCCATGTTTTTTGTGCTTCTGGCTCACTTGGCATTGATCCTATTTTTGCTATCACTTCTGGATCTTCTGATGCTTTTGCTACACTTCATAGACCAAAAAGAAGTAATCCAGATGCGCCACACATACGCAGGAAACGACTTCCTGCACAACGCATGAGAAAATTCTTCCCATCTGAAGGTGCTCAGAGGTTATTTCTGACTGAAGCGGGGAGAGCCTGCATGAGTCATGTGACTGCAGCTGATCCGAGGAGTGTTTTTGTGAGAGTATCAAATGTTGTTCCATTTTGTTCTACCTTTTCCTTCGCTTCTGCCACTTTTTCCCCAGCTTTCTCTTTTCACTCTGCGATGACTTCCTCTGCCTTCTCCTTTGTCATTGCAGCGAGAGCTTCTTTCCCAAATTTAAATCAGAGAGTTGCCCAGAGTGTGTACCATGCGAATTTCACAGGTGTCCATATATTCGACCAGACATCTGCTATTGATGTTCCAATTTTTGAGAAGCCGTCCTTAATTTTCTGAATAGGGGAGAGTGCTTCCGTGATACCGGCGGGTATTTTTTCTTTTGTTTCGTCTACTTTGTCTGTCACTCATTTTTTTACTTCTTCTACTTTCGCTGTGAATTCTTCTGCGAGACCACCTGTTTTTTCTTTTGTTTCTGCTGTTACTTCTCTCATGGCATTGATTTTACTAGCCAGGAGTTCTTTGACTTGCTCGAGTGGGGGGAGGTTTTCATTAGTAATGAGATCCTGCCATTCATTTTCTGTGAACTCGATAATACCATCTTTCTCATTCTCTCTCAGTGCTTCATCAATAGTTTTCTCGAATTCAACGAGGTATTCTCTATTTTTTGCTTGGTTTCTGAGCTCTGAACGCAATTCCTCGAGTCCAGAGAATCTGACTTTTTTTTCAGGGATTTCAATTGTAGAGGTGACCATAGAGGGAATATGAGTTATATCCCTCTCAGATTACCCTATTTTGTGTGTGAAATCAAATAAATGAGAGTCTAAAATTTTAGTTGTAGATGGTAGAAAGTAATATTATATGAAATCCATTCTACTTCTATTTCTACATCTACTTCTAGTCTCTCCTTAATCTTCTTTTGCGAGGAGTTCTCCGAGGGTTTTGTCTGGGTCACAACCAGGACCATTTGCTTCCCAGATTTTTACAATAGTTTTTTTAATAGCCTCTGTTCTATTATTTCCTGTAGCAGGATTTGTTCCTGGTGGGGGAAGTATGCTATTCACCAGTGCTACGGCTGATGGTGAAGGTACTCTGTTTAATGCTATTATATCATTTTTTGCACCTGGCTGTCATAATCAGTACCATATTGTCATAAGATCGCCAATTTTTGCCTCTTTCCAACCAGTAGGATTCTTTGTGAATTCTATGAGTGTTTCTTCCTTTGATTCTTCATCAAACCAATAGGCAGGCCTTATAGCTTTATTAAACCAACCATAATTGGTATCGAGAGAATCAATCATTTGCTGTATTGTACCATTTTTGAGCTCAGCATTTGTCACAGCTGGATTTGCATCTATGTATTTATTCCATGTTTCTGTGAGCATTGTGTTGAGCTTTTCTTTCTCATCTCCGTCGAGTTTTTCGAGGATTTCCTCTATTTCTGCTTCCTGTGTTGGAGTTCATTTCCATTTTTGATTAAAATCATTACCTGGATCAGGATTGAGTATTGCCAGAATTGCGCCAGTAGGGTATTTATCCACGAGTTTTGGACCTATTCTCTCATCCAGCATGAGCTCACTCCAGTCGTTTGAAGTACTGAAAAATGCAGTGACACTGTTCCACTTGTCCTTGAAAAATTCTGGTATTTCACTCCTGGCATTGGTCCTTCGAGGTGCTTGAGTTGCACCGTTTGCGATATTTTCTCCTGCTAATTCTCACCAGAGCTTCTCTGCATTTTTTATATTTCAGACGATGGCAATACCTCCGAGAATAGCTGTGGTTGCCCCGAAAAATTTTGAGAGTTTTCCTTCACCTACCATCATGCGGACGAGTCCGTAGATAATAGCTGAACCAATGGAGAGACCTGCCATAGGTGATATCTGCATCATTGTCGAAAGTGGTGCTTTTGCAAAGTCTTTTTTAATTGTTTCCCATGATTTACCGCGTGTATTTTCTCGTGCTCTCTCGACATAATCTCTCTGACGAGTCTGTATGTCACCCAGTCGTGTTTCTTGACCTACCCATTGTGAGAGAAATGTTTTTTCTTCGTTTGTGAGAGGACTATTTTTTATGATGTCTTCTGTGAGCGTAGTATCTGGATTTGTCCCAATCGCTTTCTGAGAGAGAGTAGTGAAGTGGCCTGTGAGATTTTTATCGACATTATGATAGGTATAGGCAGCTATATAGTCTGCTATTTTTGATTGATTATCTCACGCCACACCGGGCACTCCAATTTTCCGGCCAAAATGAAGTGTCGCCAGAGTCGATTTCCATTGTGCATCCTCATTTGGATTGCCTGTTTCCACGACTGGCTGATTATTGACTGTCGATATTTTGAATCCTCGCCCCATTATGTGTGCATGAAACACACATCAAAAGAGGTAATCTATGGCTTCTGCTGAGAGATATCCGTGCTCTTTCTCATCGTCTATCATGGTATTGATAGTGAGTATGTCTTCTCTGAATTCCATAGGGTCACCAAGTTTCTCATTTTCATCTAGGATTTCCTGGAGCTTTTGATCGAGACGCATCTTATTGAGGTTCTTTATCACCCCTGTTTTGATGTCTTTTTCTTCTTTTAGATGACGAACTTGTTCTATCCGACCGAGATTTCCATACACTTTTCTGAGGATATCGAGTTCAATATTGTTCCAGTTTGCACCAGGATGCGGACTCCGATCCATGGTCACGGCACCTGGTCCTCAGAGTATTCATTCTGCCCATATACGAAATCCTTGTTCATCAAAATCCTGCTGTTGAGAAAAGAGAGGAGGGAGCTCATTACTTCAGATTCTTGCTCCAGAAATAGGAATATGCTCTGGTGTAATACCATTTTCTCTATACCAATTTGCAAGTGCTTTGACAGATTGTACGGATGGTTCGATAATGGGCGTCTCTGGTGCATCTTTTTCAAATCTCACATTTATCTGGAGTTTTGGTGTCTGATTTTGTGCTGCTAATACTTCTCATTGCATAGGCTCCACAGGATATTTCTCCTGTCTCCTCGGTCAGTAGTTCGATTGAGAGGGGTGCATCAGGTGATGACCTCTGTGATTATGCAAATTATGCAATCCAGATAATCCTCTCGGTATCAGACCTCTTTCTCTGTTTTGAAAGGGGTCTTCAGGGATTATCGGAGGATGGTAACCAAAATTATTCATTTTTGAGAGTTTGTATTATTTTAATCATGAGCTTTTTCTTCTCCTCATTTTTTTGGATTTTTGATTCTCCAGAGTTTCTTGAGTCCCCACCAGCCAGCACCTACTGCTGCACCAGTCAATACAGCAGGACCGAGGAAAACTGCAGTACCCGAATACAAAGCCCATCCGAGGCCTACCTCAGCTCCGCGTACCCATGCTGGTTGTTTATTGAAAAGTTTGAATGGTGCGAGCGCAACAGTCTTGAGCGCTGCTCCAAAGCTTCAGTCAGATGATTTGCTTCCTTCTCCTGCAAAATCTCCTGTGGCTGTTTCATGTGCTTCATTCCCGCTTGGAGCCGTGTGTGGTGTAGGTGTTTCTGGATGTTCTGCAGGGTGTTCCCCGTGCTCATCATGATCGCCGTGATTCATCGCAGCAGCTCGGGCGTTGAGGTCTTTGAGATATTCACGCATTTTTGCATAAAGTCCTGTTCTACTCGTTGATTTCACCGTCTTTGTTCGACCAAACCATTTCTCTTCTCCTGGAAGTACTGGTACTTCTGCCCACCAACCAATTCCCGCAGCTCGCTTAAGCCTTCCTATACGATAAGTTCTACCTGCAGGGTCATCGTTTTGCAGGGTATATACCCTCGGTGTAGCGCGAGTCGCAGCTAAAAATGCCGCCGCCCCGATTTTACGATTATCAGGTAAATGATGAGGGTCTTCTTCGATAACAATGTCAAAATTATCAGTTCGTTTATTTTCTGGGTGATTTGGATCTTCTTGGGTAATTGTAAATCAACTCTTCCTTCCTGCAGTATGTGTGTCGAGGCCAGGGAGATTAATGTTCAGAGGATCGTCGGGAGTCGTACCGAGAGGGAGGTTTATGATAACTGGCGACGGTAGCCCTGGTCCCGCTACTGTAATTCGTGAACCCTCTACAGGATGGTCTATATGAATATGTGCATGATGCTCATCTTTTGCTATGTTTGTTCAGCCAAAATGAGGCGGATGATTTGGAATTGTAATTCTTGGTGTTGTCGGATTATTGTTCTGTTCAGCGACATTAACAGTTATATTTTCTATATGGTCTTGAGCTGAATTTCAGTTGGTTATTACGAGTCTGAATTCTTCAGTAGATGATATCAGGGGAAAATCTATAGAGAATTCTCCATTTGAAGTATTCGGTCATATGAGCCGTCCTTCTGTAGGGAGAGGAGGAGGTGTTCCTGTAGAACGAAGATTGACAACTGTACCGCTGCTTCGCCTCAGTTCTATACGATGTGATGGTGTTTTGAGTTTTCCGCCAATTCGAGCTCTCTGAGTTGGAGTTGTATTGACGCTATTTATGAGATTTTCAGGAGCTTCAGGATTATTGGGAATAGCTACATTGAGATTAAAATTTGTATCTGTGTAAACATTTGTCGTGGGGTTGGTGGCTCTCAAAATATAAGGGAGATTGCCATTTGGGAGTGTCGTGAGCAACAATGAAAAATGAGCTGCTCATGGAGTCTGTTCTGCGAGCTTGTTTGTACCTGTTGCATCAAATATTTCTACTTTTTGATTTGCAGGTATTCATCACATGCGATCCCCAGTGATATTGATTGGCAGAGATGTGTAGCTAGGAAGTACTATTGGGCGGATGGTAGGCGAGCTTGGAATACTTGTTTCTTTGTTCTCGATGAGATGTCTGAGCTCAGCAATAAAAAGTATTAATCATTCGTCGAATCTAATTGTTCCAATATTTGTTCGGATGAGATTATCTAGGTCACTTTTTGTTGTGGATAGTTCAGTCGTAGAAATCTGATTTGTCAGCTTTGTTCTGAAAGCTCAAAGTGTTCCGTTGAGCCGTGTGATTACTGCTTGTGAAGGTGCAATTCCTCATGTGATATGTGTTGCTATTGCGGGGTCCATAGATGCTTCTGTCTGCAGATTCAAAGCCATTGTTGCGCTCATACCAGAATGAGGATGCATCGGATTTGCAGCTGTGTTCAGAAGTGTCTGAATTGCTCTATTCGCTTTTGCGATAATGAGAGATGTTGAGAGGTCTTTACCGTGTTCTATGACATCATTTTGAGCTAGATTTGGGTCACTAGCTTGATTGTTTGCATCAGAGGTTATTTGGGCAAGAGTGGTCATATTTTCTTATCTGTACTGAGTTTGCCACATATTTTCATTGAAATCAAATATTGAGACCCTATTTGCCAGAAAATCGTGACAATTTCAAAAAAACACCTCTATTAGGTGTGTTTTTTAGTTTTTACTTTTTTATAACTGAGGAATACTGTCATCTATAGCTTTTTTCATTTCGGTTTTGTTGACTATTCTCCAGAAATTTGTCGATCCATCGAGCATATAGACTTGTTTGTCGTCGTTGTAATTGATGAATTCTGCCTGGCCTGTCACAGACTTACCATTTCTCGTAAAATTTGAACTCCAGCTGATGATAATATGTCTATTTCCTTCTCATTTTTCTTCGGCTGTAACACTATAGTTCAGGTATGGATTATCCCCAGCACGAGATACAGCTGTGTCTATCTGCATGCCTGGAGTCATGAGTACAGGTACTCGGATATCCTCTCCGATGCCTCGCACCTCGTCCTGGATATAGTCATAGAGGTTATCAAATGATTGTTTTTCTCATGGACCACCTCCTGTTCTCGTTCTATTGACGACATCTCGCATATTTTTGAGAAATTTTATTGCGATTGGATTGGTTATACCATCTGTCACATTGATTGTGTCACCGTTTTGCACAAATTCACCTCGAGGATCAATTGCATTCATGGGATTACATGATGCTGTGAGTAGCATAGCACCAGCCGCTACACCCTGAGTGAGTGTTCTTACCCTTCATTTTGATTTTTTTGAAGGAGAATGTGCTATTTTTGGGGTATTCATATAGATATTATATTGTATATATTATATATGTCAAATTTAATTGAGGGGAGGAGGTGTATCTGATGGGGGAGGTGTATTTTCTGGCTCTAGTGGCGGAGGTACATCATTTCACACATCGACATCATCAACATCAATAACTATTCTTCATTCCTTATCTTTTCTTATAGGTGATTTTCCTTCGCCTTTGATAAATTTCTGGATTCTTTGGAGGAGTTTTTGTAGAAAATCCCATGTTGCTAATCATATAGCAGCTGAAGGTCCTGATACTCTATGAATCCATTTTTCAGCATTTCTAAATTTTTGCACCATTTCTCTTGCTCCGGAAGCCAAAGCAGCTACCTTTATCATTATAAATATAGCAAATATGAGAAGAGATATTCCCAAG
>JBFZBA010000018.1:0-8044 GCA_041308705.1 Candidatus Altimarinota bacterium | reverse complement strand
CAATAGTAATTATTGTCGTTATTTTCCTTTGTCAATTATCTAGTAAGCGAAATGAGTATTAAAACAACAAGACCTACGAGGAGTACTGTCCCTAGAATACGAAATACGAGAGATCAGAACTGTTTACTTCAGAATTTTCGAGCGAGACCGATTTTCACAGCAGTATTGGTGATAACAGCTATGATGATAGCAGTGGTCGCAGCGAGCGTCGAGAGTGGTTCGAGAGTACCCGATGGACGAGAGAGCTCTGTCATCTGTTGTGTGATAGCGTCGACATCAGCGAGACCGGAGAAGAGTGAGACTAGATAGATAGGGAGATGGTGAAGTGCTCCGGCGAGAGATGGTGCGAATTGCGTCATCTGTGCTACAAGCCCTGAAAATGAGTCCTGATAGACGAGAGCAAAAGTAGAGAAGAATTTGATAATAACGACAAGACCAGCGAATTTGAGAGCAGGTCAGATACGAAATGGACTTTCTTGTTTTTCTGTGATGATCCCCTCTGTTTTGTGATCTTGCGATTTCCCCCATATCCACCAGAGGAGTGCTATAGAGGCGAGTATCATCGAACCAATCGGCAGCATAAGTGTCCCGAGAAGTACAGGATTAAAGAGTGCGACGATACCCAGCACACGGACAAACATGATAGAATTGGCTGCCACTGTCGCGATAACGGTTGGATATGGAGATTTCTCAGAGGTGACACTTTTTTCTGCCATTGCAGAAGTGACCGCTGTCGAGGAGACGAGTCCACCGAGAGCTCCTGAGAGAATGACTCATCTGTCTGACCCAAACATCTTTGAGAGGACATACCCTGCATAGCTCACCGCAGACATGACGACGACGAAGAACCAGATACCATAGGGGTTAAAGAAGGGAGTGAGTGTAAATTCATTTTGTGGGAGGAATACGATCATCTCCTGAAGTGCATACTTCTGATCGGGGAGGAGTGGGAGTATGATGAGTGATATAACGGCGAATTTGAGTGTAGTGGAAATCTCTTCTTCCCCTATTTTATCAATGAGAGGAGCAATACGAGATTTGTAGTTGAGCATGATAGCGATAAATATCCCGAGAAATATAGCCACCTGGACTTCTCCGAGCATCACGAGAGCACCGAGGAGGAATACCGCTACCGCCGCAAATTCACTCGTCACCCCAAATTGGTGTTTCTGAAATGCAGAATACACATAGGAGAGGAGAATGAAGAGAAAAAGTATCGACCCTGTGAAGATAATCATCAGAGAAGTGTCACCGAGGACATCACCAAGGAAGACTGAAACAGCACCGAGAAGTGCCATGATTGTGTAGGAACGGAGACCGCCAAATATCACCTGAGGATTTTTGTAGTCTGAGATGATTTTGTTTGAGACGACTTCTCGCTCGAGACCGATAAGTGCTCCGAGCGCTGCCGCCTGGAGGAGTCTGAAGATAATGTCCATGGTATTCATATAACTATAGTACCATTTTGAACATGAATTCGCAAGAATAATACAGGTTTTTTTTCTTTCAGCTTGCTTGCTTATGTATTTATTTACATTTTAATTAAAAAAGTACTTGATTTTATAAATTATTGTATAATATATATTTTGATACGGGTCATCTTTAATTCTTTTTATCTTTATGAAAAAAGTTCTTTCTCTCTTCGTCCTCTGTACTGTTCCCTTTGTACTCAACGAAGCTTTTGCTTACAGTAGTGCTGATTGTACCAATGTTCAACAGCTCTCTGCTCAGGGCATCGTCAGCTACCGAGCTTCATGTGCAGAATACAATCTCGACCGCACGATTACTCGTCAAGAAGTCGCTGCTGTCGCTCTCAAGGTAGGGGAAGTCTGTGGCTCAATTGGAAATATTGCCCCATCTGGTGGATACATGTGTGAAAATATGTTTAGTGATGTCTCTGCTTCTTACCCAAATGACTGGGTTTGTCGTGTCGCTGAGACTCTCGCACGAGATGGAATAGTATCACAATCTGATACAAATCAATATGGTGATACATTTTTCCGACCTCTCAAAAATGTCACTCGTGCTGAAGCACTCGCGATGCTCCTCAATGGTGGCAATCTCCAATTTCAGGGCGTCACCTACGATGACTGGAGATTTACAGGAACTGGTGCTGTCTCATGGCAGAAACCTCTGATGCAGTATGCCTACGATCGTGATATCATAAATTCTATCACTTCGTTTGGCCCAAATAGCAACGCGTCTCGTGGTGATGTATTTAACTACGCGACAACAGCTATAAATCTCTGCCGCGGTAATCAGGGAAACTACAATTACAACAATACTCAGTGTGGTCTCGGACAATATCGTTCTGGGAACTCTTGCTACGCTTGTAATGCTCTCCCCGCAAACTCTTACTACGCTACTGCAAACACTTGTGTGTGGACTTGTCAGAGTGGCTACTACAAATCAGGGAACACTTGTGTCAGAAATTACAATAATAACAACAATAACTACGGAACAACTGGTCAGTGTGGTACTACGGTCAATTCTTGTCTCTCTGGAACATTTTACGATACAGTAGATTATGGCAATAATGCTTACTGGAATTGTACTGGTAGTAATGGGATAGCTGTTTCTTGTAGTGCGTATAATTACAATAACAATTACGGAACTACTGGTCAGTGTGGTAATACAGCCAATTCTTGTACTTCTGGCTATCTCTCAAACACGATTTACAATGGTGGGCATACTTACTGGAGCTGTACAGGTACTAATAATGTCGCGGTTTCATGTAGTGCTTATGGCACCAATAACAACTACGGAACAACAGGTCAGTGTGGTACGACTGTAAATTCTTGTATCTCTGGGACATTCTATGATACGACTGATTATGGGAACTACGCTTACTGGAACTGTACTGGAAGTAATGGAACTGCTGTTTCTTGTTCTGTATATAATTATAATAATAACTACAACAACTGTGGTGTAGGTCAGTACTACTCTGGTAATATGTGTCTCGGTTGTACGACAAAGCCTTCAAATGGGTATTATACCACGACTGGTACTTGTGATTGGACTTGTAATAGCGGATATTACCGATCTGGCAATACTTGTCTCTCAAACTACAACAATACTTACTGTGCTGCTGGACAATATCTCTCAGGAAATACTTGTTATTCATGTGGTACGGCTCCTTGGAATGCATACTACATAACTGCTGGATCATGTACCTGGACTTGTAATAGCGGGTACTACAAATCAGGAAATACTTGTGTCAGCAATTATAACTACGGAACAACAGCTCAGTGTAGCACTATCGCAAATTCTTGTATCACTGGTTATGCTTCAAATCTCAGCATGACTGGAAACTACTCATACTGGAATTGTAATGGTACTAATGGTACTGCAGTATCATGTTCTGCATACAACAATAACTACTACGGGACAACAGGTCAGTGTGGTACGACTGTAAATTCTTGTATCTCTGGGACATTCTATGATACGACTGATTATGGGAACTACGCTTACTGGAACTGTGCTGGAAGTAATGGAACTGCTGTTTCTTGTTCTGTATATAATAACAACTATAATTATACAAGCCCTGCTGTCTGCAATCGTCCTATCACAGCAAATGCTTACTACACGAACAATTCAAATTGTTGGTCATGTAATGCAGGATACACCCTCGTCGGTGATCTCTGTGTCTGGTGGTATAACTAGTCAGATTTCTCAGAAATAAAAAGCTCCAAAAATGGAGCTTTTTATTTGCATTTTTGATGTAATAGATATACTTCGCGAGTCGCTCGGAATATGAGCGATCCACGGAGTGCATTCTACGAACTGTCCTAATTTGAAAACGAGAATTTTCAGATCCTCCCAGTTCGGCTATGTTTCACTACGATTGGGAAATTTGCAAAAACGAGTATTGCGAGGAACAAATTTTTTCGACGATTGAGCTTACTGATATGTAAGTGATTGAGGAGAAAAAATGAAGTGACAAAGCAAGACGATGTTTTTCCACATTTTCTCTAAGGATTATTTTTTATTTTTCTCTTATGTCTCTCCTAAAGGACATGCTGCACAACGCAGTACACATCGGTAGCGATGCAAAACACTGGTCTCCTGCTATGAAGTCATACATTCATGGCACACAAAATGGTATCCATGTATTTGACCTCACCAAAACTGAGACTCATCTCGCGGAAACAAAGAAAGCTCTCGAAGAGTTTTGCAAATCTGGTAAAGAGCTCCTCATCGTCGGTACAAAAGTACAGACACAGAAGATCGCTTCTGACCTCGCAGAGAAAACAGGACACTCAAGTGTCACCTCTGTCTGGGTACCAGGTCTCCTCACGAACTACACGACTATCAAACGACAAGTCCGTGAATACAACAAGATCATGAAAGATATCGAAACAGGTGAGATCAATCGTCTCAACAAAAAAGAAAAAGCTATGACGATGACTCGTCTCAGCCGTCTCAAAAAACGCTACGAAGGTATCAAAGACATGAAGAAGTCACCTGATGGAATATTTGTCATCGATGGTCACTACGAGCTCCAGGCTATCAAGGAAGCAAATGTCCTCGGTATCACTGTCTTCGCTATCCTCGGTACGACTGGTCAGCCAAAACTCTGTGATCACTTCGTTCCTGGAAATGTAAATAATCTCAAGTCTCTCATGTTTATCACAGAAGAACTCGCTGCATCTATGAAGCGAACTGTCCGTGAAACTGTCGCAGAAAAGATTGCAAAAAAACCTCACGACAAGCTCCCACCAGAAAAAACAGCACAAAAAGAAGAAGTCGCAGAAGAAACTGAAGTAGCTGCATAATTGGCAGCACATACCATCTCTTAACTCATATTCACTATGATAACCCTAGAACTCATCAAAGAACTCAGAGACGCAACTGGTGTCTCTATCACAGAATGTAAAAAAGCACTCGAAGAATCAGATGGAAACATCGATGCTGCTATCGATAATCTCCGTGCAAAAGGTATCGCAAAAGCTGGTAAAAGAGCAGACAACGAAACTCACGAAGGTCGTATCGCTATCAAACAAGAAGGCGGAAAAGCATATGTAGCTTCTCTCACTTGTGAGACTGACTTCGTCGCACGAACTGATAATTTCTCAGGATTTATCGATGAACTCATGACAGCTCTCATCGCTGCTGGTTCTGTCGATGCTGCAAAGGAGGCATTTACTCCACGCATGTCAGACATCATCCAGCAAACTGGTGAAAATGTCGTCTTCGGTCCTATGGATATCATCGATGCTCCTGTCGTCGGTAGCTATGTTCACTCAAACAGTAAAGTCGCTGCAGTCGTCTCTGCAAACGCTGGTACAGATGAAGAAAAAGTCCGTCAGGTCGCTATGCATGTGACTGCGACAAGTCCAAACGCTCTCCGAGTATCAGACTTCCCAGCTGAGGCTATCGCTCACGAGCGAACAGTTCAGATGGATATGATGAAACAAGATCCAAAGAACGAAGGAAAGAACGAATCAATCCTCTCAAATATCATCGAAGGAAAGATGAAGAAATTCGTCGAAGAAGGAACTCTCCTCACTCAGCCATTCGTCGTCAATCCTGAACAAACTATCGAACAATACCTCGGTGGTGATGTCCTCGTCGGCTTCAAGAGATACTCTATCTAATTTAGAGAAAAAAATAAGAGAGAAAAGAGAAAAAAGGAGGATTACTACTATTAAAAACTCTGCAACTATGCAGAGTTTTTAATTAAATATGAACTTGTTTTTTTCATCAGTCTTTCTACAATGCGACTGAAGTCTGAAAAATAAATCCGCCTTTCTTCTTTTTTATTTTTTCTTTCTTCTTTGGTCATATAGGGTGGTAGTACAACGGTTAGTATGGGGATCTCCAAAGTCCTTGATCTGAGTTCGATTCTCAGCCGCCCTGCCAGAAATTTTCAAAACTCCCGTTCTGGGAGTTTTATTTTTTTCTCCAACTCCACAATCTTTGATAAGGGGTAAATATACCTGGAGTCAAAGGAATGTGTTTGCATTAGGGTAAAAATGGGGATAATTTCCGAAATATACTTTATGAGTCATTACCTCGCTGGTCCGCTTCTCTCTCAGATACAATTCCCTCGTGATATGCGTGAGAAGTTCAAAATCGAAGACCTCCCGCAGATATCCGACGAGGTCAGGCAGTATATCATCGATGTTATTTCTGAGATTGGAAATAGTCACTTCGGAGCGAGTTTGTGAGTGGTAGAATTGACGGTCGCTCTGCATTATATTTTTAACACTCCAGATGATCAGCTCGTCTGGGATGTGGGGCATCAGGCGTATGGACACAAGATCATCACTGGTCGTCGAGAGGTATTTCACACCAATAGGACGAAGGGTGGTATTTCTGGTTTTCCGAAACGGAGTGAGAGTGAATACGATACTTTCTGAGTAGGACATTCATCAACCTCTATTTCTGCAGCGCTCGGTATGGCTATCGCGAGTCAGTATCGAGGCGAACACCATCGTCAGCATATAGCGGTTATCGGTGACGGTTCTATGACGGCTGGACTTGCTTTTGAAGGACTCGAAAATGCTGGTTCACAAAATGCAAATATCCTCGTGATACTCAATGATAACAATATGAGTATCGATCCAAATATCGGAGCTCTCCGGGATTATCTGACAAAGATCACCACCTCTCATACATTTAATTTTGTACGAAGTGAAATACGAGAACTTTTTGAAAAGGCAGGAAAACTCGGCTCTGCTACAAAAGAATTCCTCGAACACACAGAACAAGGACTGAAGTGAATACTCATGAAGAATAGTAATCTCTTTGAATCGCTGCATTTCCGCTATTTCTGACCTGTCGATGGGCATGATGTCGTCGGACTCGCGAAAACTCTGCGAGATTTGAAAGATATCCCCGGACCGAAGCTCCTGCATGTCATGACGAAAAAATGATACGGATACAAATATTCCGAAGAAGGCAATGAGACGACCTGGCATGCTCCTGGCATTTTTAACAAAGAAACAGGTGAGATACTAAAATCCACTTCCACCACTCCCCAACCGCCAAAATATCAGGATGTATTTGGACACACCATCGTCGAACTCGCCGAGAAAAATGACAAAATCATGGGTATCACTCCCGCTATGCCCTCAGGTTCGTCGATGAATATCATGATGCGGGCGATGCCAGAGCGGTCTTTTGATGTGGGAATTGCTGAGCAGCACGCTGTGACATTTTCAGCCGGTCTCGCGACTCAGGGTATGATACCATTTTGCAATATCTATTCGTCGTTTATGCAGCGAGCGTACGACCAGGTCATCCATGATGTCGCTCTCCAGAATCTCAATGTCGTCTTCTGTCTCGACCGAGGAGGATTCGTCGGAGCCGATGGTGCTACGCATCATGGAGCCTATGATCTGGCGTATATGCGGTGCATCCCCAATATGATAGTCTCAGCACCGATGAATGAATCCGAGCTCCGCAACCTCATGTATACGGCTCAGCAAGACAATATGTGACCCTTTTCTATCCGCTATCCCCGAGGAAACGGCGTGATGGTAGACTGGAGGACACCATTTGAGCTCATAGAAGTCGGCACGGGTCGATGCATCACAGAGGGCGAGGAAGTAGCGATTCTCTCTATCGGCCATGCGGGGAATTTCGTCCAGAAAGCACTCGAAACCCTACAAACAGAAGGCATCTCCCCTGCTCACTACGATATGCGATTCGTGAAACCGCTCGACGAGAAACTCCTCCACACTGTCTTCCAGAAATTCAAAAAGATTATCACCATCGAAGACGCCTGTATCATGGGCGGTATAGGCTCCGCAGTGCTCGAGTTTATGGCAGACAACAATTATTCAGCCAAGGTTATTCGTCTCGGAATCCCCGATAAATATCTGCATCACGGCACTCCCGCTGAGCTCTATGCAGAGTGTGGATTTGATGCGGCGGGGATTATCGACGCCGTGAGGGGAATCTAGAAAGAAATAAAGTCCAGCCTAGATTCTAACATGAAACGCAACTAGTCTGGAAACATTCATCAAAAAGGGTACGATAGAAATGCACAACAATGCTTCTCTAATTCGTACCCTTTTGTATTCTATGGCACACTTAA
>JBFZBA010000017.1:0-33474 GCA_041308705.1 Candidatus Altimarinota bacterium | reverse complement strand
GGCTCGGAGATGTGTATAAGAGACAGATCTCATACAGTACCTCGCGAGAAATATTCCATGACTCGAATCTTTTGAGAAAGAAGATATCATCTATGATGAGCTGACTTCGACTATCTGGACGCGGGCAAAAAATGGTTTCGATGTTCTGTATCAGCCATTTAATACACCGCGATTTGAATCACATGATAGTGCAAAAAAATATCGGGCGCTCGTGAACGGTGGTTATTTCAATAAAATCGATGGTTCTATCTACCATGCAGGACTTCTCGCACTCGACGGACAGCGATATACTCCTCCTGTGCTTGATAATCCTCAGGTGACGCATTTTCTCTGTCAGGATAGCCATCGAATCCGCATCATGCCAAATGTCGACTATCATGAGTCGCTCATAGATTCGTGCGATGTCCTCTTCCAGGCCGGTCCAGTTATTTATTCCAAGAGGTGAGATAGAATTGAAGAAGACCTGAGGCCTGCTTCCTACATAGGAAAAGCTCATAAACGCACTGTCCTCGTTCTCTTTGAAAAATCTGGTGTTCAAGATGTATGGTTTCTCACTATCAATGAAGAAGAAGCCCTCGCAGAGGTGAGGAATATCGTCCTCCGGGAAATACGATTTATTGGCACATATGACACAGTTCAGATACTCAATCTCGATGGAGGTAGCTCAGTTGCTCATGTGAATTACGCTCATCCTGAGCTCAATATTGGCAGAACAAAGATTCTGCCTATAGTGTTATGAATTCGATAAAACCGAATTCAAATTAAAAATGCAAAATTAAAAATGGTGGATTTTTTAAAACATTTAAGGATTAACCTCTAACTTTCCCATGAATACCTTCCTCCTCCCGTGAGAATCTCTCGTCGAGACAAAAACCTGTGCTTTGTCTGGGGAGAAATTTTTCGTCACTGATCGTGATATTCTCCTCTATGATCAGATGTCACCTATTTTCTGAGGGAAGAAATATAGTATCCCGACACCGACTCTCGCACCTATCACTCGTATGCAGCGACGAATGGCTTTTCGTAACGAGAGATACCTCTATGAGAAAAAATCATGCATGACAGGCAATACTATTGTGACGATGTATCATCCTGATGATGATAGGAAGGTCTGTGAACCAAAACTCTGGTTTGGAGATTCCTGGTCTGCTTTTGGCTATGGTCGACAGATCGATTTTGATCGTCCAATTTTACCACAAATAGGAGAGCTCTGGCATGATGTACCGATGACAGCCCTCTATCACACAAGTCACAATGAAAACTGTGACTACACGAATTGGTTCTGAGGGTGAAAAATGGCTTCCAGAAATTGTTATCTTTGTTTTAACTCTGGGATCCTCGAAGACTGCATGTTTTGTAAATGAGTTGTGCATTCGAAGGATTGTCTGGAGATGTATTTTGGTTCAAAGGATGAACATTGTTATCAATGTGTGAATTGCAATGAATGTTATGCCACTTTTTATTCTCAGGACTGTACAAATTGTCGTAGTTGTTCATTTTGTTCATCATGTATTGGTTGCCAGGATTGCTTCTGATGTATGAATCTCACTGGTCAGCAGTATTGTATTTTTAATGAAAAACTCGAAAAATCTGTCTATGAATCACGGATAAAAGAGCTCAGAATTACTCATGATAATTATGCTGCTATTCTGGCTCGTGTGCAGAAGTTCAACCATTCAAACCCTGTCCGAGTACATCACAATGTAAACACAGAAAGCTCTATCGGAGATTATCTCGTCGATTGTAAAAATGTGCTCGGTTTTGAGGTGTTCTGATGTGAAAATGTGAAATATGTCGGTTCTTCAAAGATGGCAAAAGATTCTATGGACATGAATGGTTTTGGCTATTATTCAGACCATATGCTTGAGTCACTTGGTTCATGAAATAGCTCTCAGATTTGTTTTACAGCTTGCTGCGAGTTTTGTTCTGAGGTGTACTATTCTGCTTGGTGTCTCAACTCCAATCATCTCTTTGGTTGCGTGGGTCTGAATCATGGGGAAAATGCAATTCTCAATGTCGCAATGAGCCAGCAGGAATATGAACAACTCGTTCCAAAAATCATAGACCACATGAGATCTTGTGGAGAATGGGGTGAATTTTTCCATCCGAGCATGTCACCCTTTGGATATAATGAAACTATTGGTGCTGATGATCAACCGCTTGACCGTGCAACCATCGAAAAGTATGGATGGAGGTGGTATGATATTCCCAAAAAAGAAAGAACAGGGGAGTATGTGACACTGCTAGATACAGCACAATACAATCCTGAAAAGGTAAACAAAGAAGTTGCTGGAAAAAATATTGATACACTTCTTGCTGGCATTATCCAGTGTGAAAAAACAGGTGAACCATTTCGTATCCTCAAAGAAGAACTGCGATTCTACATCACTCACGATCTCCCTATTCCTCGCAAGCATCCGCAGGTTCGATACAATGAGAGGATCACTTTTCTCAATCCAAAACAATTAAAAGCTGAGAAATGTGGAGAATGTGGACAGGAAATTCAGACGACTTATAATACTGCAGAAAGGAAGGTCCTCTGTGAACAATGTTATAGAAAATTAGTGTACTAGATTTAGATGCTCACTAGGCTTACTGGGTTTGTTAAGTTTACCAAGTTGGGAATAATTCATTGCATTTCATATGTCCCTGAACATAATAAACCTCAAAAACTTACCAACTTAATCAACTTGTATGCTCCCTCCCGGTGAAAAAATCGTAAAAACAAAAACATGTAGGATCTCTGGTGAGGAATTCTTTGTGACTGACAAAGATTTGGAATTTTATGACAAAGTGTCTCCAGTACTTGCTGGGAAGAAGATGAATTTCCCTACTCCGACTACATCTCCCTACGAACGGATGATTCAGAAATTTGCTTGGAGAAATGAGAGAAATATCTATCGACGCAAATGTGGGCTTACTGGTAAAGATATCATCTCCATGTATCACCCTGATTCTCCTTATCAGGTTTATGGGACTGAAGCCTGGTGGAGTGATGACTGGTCATGTTTTGATTCGGCGCGATCTCCAGATTGGGATAAGCCTTTTTTTGACCAATTTCATGAACTCATGAAGGTGGCTCCTCTGCTCTCCATCTCAGCCCTCCGATTAGAAAATTCAGAGTACAATAACGCTGCAGGAAATCTCAAAAATTGTTATATGTGTTTCGATGTTGATTACCTCGAGAATTGTTACTATCTCGGTAATTCTACACACTGCAATAATTCTCTCGATGGAGAAATCATGTTTCAGTGTGATCATTGCTACGAATGCTTCAATTGTTCAGGATGTAATGCTGTTTTTTTCTCCACTGATTGTGAGAATTGTAATGATCTCTCATTTTGTTTTGGTTGTACGGGTTGCCATGATTGTCTCTTCTGTTTCAATCAGTACAGAAAAGAATACTGTATTAACAATATCCAATATTCACCCGAAGAATATAAAAAAAGAAAACAAGAAATACTCGGAAAGCAGACATACGCAGAGATGTTTGCCTACTTCCAGAAAAAGAGACCAGAATATCCTGTGAAGTATATGCACGGTACAAACAATGAATCCTGCACAGGAGATTATCTATCTCATTCTCGGAATACTTATAATTCATTTGAATGACATCATCTGGAGGACTGCAAAAATACTTTCTACATTTTTAATGCAAAAAATTGTCAGGATCATCTTATTTACTGAGAGAACTCGAGCTTCATCTATCAGTCTCTTGCGACAGGTCTCAATGTGAATTCGTGTGCATTTTGTGCCATGTGTTGGGATAATTCACAGAATATTTACTACTCGCTCAATGTCATATCGAGCCAGGATTGTTTTGGTTGTGCTGGTATCAAAAAAGGGAAATACTGTCTCTTCAATAAGCCGTATTCAGTTCAGGAATATGAGACTCTGACAACAAAGATGATAGAACATATGAAGACAACGGGTGAATGGTGAGAGTTTTTCCCTATGAAATATTCTCCCTACGGTTACAACGAAACAGTGGGGATGGACTATACACCGCTGAGCCCCTCTGAAGTCACAGAACGATGATGACAATTTATCGAGAGAGAGCCTCTCACGGGAGAATCAGGATATACGCCGAAGCATATTTCTGAGTATGATGAAAAAGTTGTTGGTTTTGAACTAGCACAGAAAAATATTGATGAGATTCTCAGTGCTATGATTATCTGTACCGAGTCCCGTCGTCCATTTCGTTTACAGAAAAGAGAGCTCGGGTTTCTCATAGAAAATTCTCTCCCTATTCCAACCGTTCATCCTCAAGTCCGCCATGCAAATCGTATAAAAGAATATAGAGCCGGTACTATTCTCTATGAGAGAAAATGTAGTTCGACGGGTGTAGATATCATCACTCCATACGCTCCTGAGAGACCTGAGAAAGTCCTCTCGGAGGAAGCATACAGACGCGAAATTTATTAAACAATATATGCCCATCCTTCTTCCTGGTGAAAAAATCGTTGAAACAAAAAAGTGTCGCATGAGTGGGCAGGAGTTCCTTGTGACGGACAAAGATTTGGAATTTCTGGATAAAGTTTCACCAATATTTGGAGGGAAGAAATATAGTATTCCGAGCCCGACATTGTGTCCGGAGGAGAGGATGAGACGAAGAATAAGCTACAGAAATCAGCGAAAAATGTACCTCCGAAAAAGTAGTTACTCGGATGAAACAATATTTAGTATGCACTCAGAAGACAAAGCGTACTCCGTATATGAGAATGATATCTATTATAGTGATAGCTGGAATCCTCTCGAATATGGTCAGCAATATAATCCAGACATTCCAATTCTTGAACAAATCGACTCCCTCGCACTGAGAGTTCCTCATTTTGCGCGCAGTTGTTCTCTTTTAGAAAATTCAGATTATTGTAATAATGCTAATAATCTCAAAGATAGTTATCTCTCCTTCAATGGATGAAACTCTGAAAAACTCTATTACACGGCAATGTTTGTCCGATCCGAGATGTGTGTTGATTGTCTCTCGATATACGAATGTCGTGATTGTTATGAGTGTATTGACTGCAATAACTGTGAAAGATGTTTCTATTCCCAGGGGTTAACACGGTGTAGCGATTGTCTCGTTTGTCATGCGTGTACGGGTTGTAGTGATTGTTTTTCTTGTGCCAATCTCACGAATCAATCATACTGTATTGCCAATAAACAGTATACCAAAGAAGACTATTTCAATCAACTGCAGACTCTTGATATAGGATTATTGGTTCCCAAAATTAGAACATGGATCTCTACTCAGCCAAAGCGTTATTTTGAATGAACGAAAGTAGAGAATTCAATAGGAAATCATATCATCAATGCATCTGATTGTTACCAATGTTTCGAGTGCTCTGATTGTGAGAAATTGCGGTATTGTAGCAATATAAAAACAGGTAAAAATCTCATGGATGTCGATAATTTTGGCTGGAATGTTGAGTGGTGCTACGAATGTTCAATTGTCGGTCAGAATTCTCAGAATCTTCTTTTTTGTGCAGATGTATGGAAGGATGTTTCCAATGTGATCTATTCTCAGGACTGCAATAGTATACAGAATTGTTTCTGATGTGTCTGATTGCACAACCATGAACACCATTGCATTCTCAATAAACCCTACTGAGTCCACGAATATGAAACCATGGTAGGCAACATCATTGATGCCATGACACACGAGTGAACATGGGGCGAATTCTTCTCAATATCTGATGCACCATGGTGATATAATGAGAGTCTGGCACAGGAATACTTCCCACTTACTGAAGAAGAAGTGAAGTCTCGTGGATGGAGATGGTATGATGAACCAGTAAAGACCTTTGAAGGGTCTTCTCTCACACCACTCCCCATATCCCAGTATGATGAGAAGAAAGTAGGATACGACACAGCACAGAAGAATATTGATATTCTTCTCTCAGGAATAGTACAGTGTGAAGTAACAGGCAAACCCTTTAAAATCATCCGACAAGAACTGGCTTTCTACATAGAACATTCTCTTCCTATCCCCACGAAGCATCCAGACCAGAGACATAAGGAAAGAATGGATCTGAGAAATCCTCGAACACTGTATGAGAGGACTTGCTCAGAGTGTCAGAAACCTATAATTACTACCTATGCTCCGGAGAGACCTGAGAAGGTGGTGTGTGAGGAGTGTTATAGGAAATTAGTCTACTAGATTTAGATGCTCACTAGGCTTACTGGGCTTGTTAAGTTTACAAAGTTGGGAATAATTCATTGCATTTCATATGTCCCTGAACATAATAAACTTAAGAAACTTATCAATTTAGTAAACTTGTATGTTATTGCCAAACTGGTTCGACGAATCCTGACTCACAAAGAAATCTATCCGCGCTGGATGGGGAGAGGGAGTAGTAAAGCTCGCTCGCAAGAATTCGAGCGTTGTCGTCCTCAATGCTGACCTCCCAGGTTCACTAAAGCTCGAATGATTTATCCATGAATTTCCTGAGAGGTATTTCCAGGTCGGTGTTGCTGAGCAGAATATGGCAGGTATTGCTACTGGTATGGCACATGCAGGCAAGATTCCATTTATTACTTCATTTGCTGCGTTTAGTCCGGGGCTGAATTTCAGTCAGATCCGACTCGCAGCGATGTCACACCTGCCTCTGAAAGTCGTCGGAAGTCACTATGGCCTCAATGTCGGTCCTGATGGCGCGAGTGCACAGATGGAGAGTGATATAGCTATGATGCGTGCACTTCCTGGCGTACGCGTATTGTCTCCTGCGGATTATAATCAAGCGATACAGATGGTTGCGGCGATGGCGGATGGCGAAGGTGTCGATTATATCCGTGTGACGCGTGCTGATTTCCCAGTATTTCTCGATGACACACCGATAGAGATAGGCAAAGCTCAGAGACTTCTCGACGGGACGGATGTCACAATTATTGCCACAGGCTCGATGGTCTACGAGGCTCTTCAGGTCGCTCAGTCGTTCATCGTAGAAGGGAAGTCTGTTGATTTTCTGAATATCCATACCATCAAACCTCTCGACCGTGAGGGTATTATAGCTTCAGCTCAGAAGACTCACAAAGTCGTCGTTATCGAAGAACACAATATCGAATGAGGACTTGGTGATGCCGTTGCTTCCGTACTTTCTGAGGAATATCCGACTCGACTCCTCAAAATCGGTATTGCTGATACATTTGCTGAATCGGGGACACATCGTGAACTCTGGATGAAATATTGACTTGACAGGAAAGTCATGTTCCCAAAAATTCAGAATTGGATAAATCAAATTTGATAGAAGGCTCTCTTGCATTTTGTATCCAATTCTTATTATAGTTCTATGCTTCGTACCATCGCCTATATCATCTTTCTGTGTACAGGGATTTTTGCGTTTTTTCTCATAGTCCTCTTTTTTCGTTCTCAGAATGGATCGACTAATTCTACTACGCCTTCTGATACTCGGAGACCGATTATTAGCACGAGTGTAAATGACAAAGTTCTCTCAAAGGTAGAAAATACCTATCAATTCCGTAAATCTACTCAGAATGATGTATTTGGAGCGTTTATATTTACCTTTCCTGTGGAGATAACTGTTGCAGATCGTATCCGTATGTATGTATTTGAAAACGATTACGCTCTCATCCGTCGCAACCTGCTCCTCCTCTCCAATCTCTATGATTTTCAGGATACGACTGATTTCTTTGGCAAGACGATGTTTCTCAATGATAAAACTGGTGACGGTCAGATAGTTAGATTTATCACAGAAGTTGATGGTCGCGCTGTTTGATTTGAAGTCCTTCGGGATGAGTACAACGACCTCAAGAGTTTGCTTTTGCAATAATTTTTCTATACTTCACTCAATATTTACTCTCTATTTTCCCACTATGCCAAAGAAATATCAACTCACCAACGAAGGTCTCGAAAAGCTCCACCTCGAGCTCGACGACTTGCGTAATGTAAAACGCGTGGAAATCGCTGAAAAGCTCAAAGTCGCTATCGGATACTGAGATCTCTCAGAAAATTCTGAATATCAATCAGCTCGTGATGAACAGGCTGCAGTCGAGCTCCGTATCTCTGAGATTGAAGAAATCATGGAAAACTATGAAATCCTCGATACAGATAAGAAGGCAAAGAAAAACAATGTCGTCACTATCGGTAGCAAATTCACACTCAAGATGGGTACAGAAAAGGGTTCTCCAGTACAGGAATATGTCCTCGTCGGTAGTACAGAAGCTGATATACTCGAACACCGCATCTCAAATGAATCACCTCTCGGTCAGGCTGTCATGGGCAAGGCAGAGGGTGAGACTGTTGAAGGCGTCGCTCGCGCAGGGAAGTTTTCTTATAAACTCATGGAAATAGCCTAAATGAATTATTTTTTCGCTCAACATATCATCCTCATACCACTTGCTGCGTATATCGTTGCAACACTTTTAAAAGGATTATTTTTGTGGAGGAAAAATCGATTCCATCTCCAGTCTATGCTCTCTACAGGAGGTATGCCGTCTGGTCACTCAGCACTCGTCGCGAGTCTCGCAACGGCTATCGGTATCAAATACGGTCCACTTCACGACCTCTTCGTCCTCGCACTCGTCTTCGCTGCTATCGTCATCTATGATGCGATGAATATCCGCTACCAATCAGGTCTCCACGCTCACGCCCTCAATAAGATAAAAGGAGAAAAACAACTCAATGAATCTCTCGGACACCTCCCATCAGAAACTCTCGTCGGTAGCATGATTGGCGTCTTGGTTGCCGCAGTTTTGATGCAGATTTAATATATTATTTTGATAAAGCTCTGGTTTGAGAGTTTAATGTGAAACTTTAGCTAGTATTCGTTTTCTATATAATTCTGCAATTTTTGGAACTCTTTCCAGTTTGCTAATGATTCTCTGTATTCATGCTTCGGTATATATTTCTAAGTCTTCATCAATAAAAGGCTGTTCCTCAGAAATTTTTATTTTTTTTAGAGGTACTTGTTTTGTAATTATTACTTCAGGTAGAGAGTATGCCTGCCCCTCTGTATTATTCAAATAATCCCCTAATGCAATCTTGCTTTTCATATAGGCCCCCTCAGCTTCTGCCAATGAACCGTGTAAATATTTTTCTGGAATGCCCTCTTTCTCCTTATATAGATGTCCCTCTACATGTGCTCTATCTATCACAAAGACAGGGTCTTTCTTCGGATCTATATCTATTTCTAGTAATAGTCTGCCAACATGACGCTTTAAATGACTCCATATTTGTATAAAGTGAGGATTATATACCCAAGTACTTGGTAGTGGATCCAACAAAGCGAATACCGCTCTACAATTGTAGGCTTCATTATCTGCATGCCCCATTCTATTATTTGTTGCTAACCCAGGTTTATTTTTGCTTTCCCAGGAGCCGTTCTCAATATCTTCCCATTTATCAAGTCGGCTATAATGATATACTTTCATATAATTATAATAATTATATTATTATAATTGTCAATTTTCTCCTAATTTAAGAATTCAATATCCCTTCAATCTCACTCCACACGGCTTCGCGAGGTTGTTCGCCATTTATCGTGTAATATTCGACTCCGTCGGTTTTCCAGCTCTCGAGGAGGGGGACGATGTCTGTGCGGTACCATGCGAATCGTTTGTGGATTTTCTCAACATCGGTGTCGTCGACTCGTATCACGAGCTTGTTTCCTGTCTCAGGATTGGTATCCCCCTCGAAATCACTTCCAAATATCTCTTTTGTGACGGGATCCATCTTGCGACCCTGGAGTCTTCGCAATGCCTCTTCTTCGGTGAGAGTCAGGTGTATGACGCAGTAATCAGTCGTGATAGCATCGAAAAACTCTCTCTGAGCGATATTTCGGACAGCTCCGTCTATGAGGATATGGTTGTCTGGGTGATTATCGATGAATTCTCGTATGAGGTCAAAAATCACAGAATCAGGTGTCATGATGCCATGAGGGACTGTGTCTGCAACTGCCTGGTAGTGCTTATGTGATGGATTTTCGAGGACAGAGCGGAGTATAGCGCCTGTTTCGAGGCTGATATAGCCATAGTTTTTGTTGATGAGAGCGGCTTGTGTGCCCTTACCAGAGCCCTGGATGCCCATGAGCATGATGTGTTTTTTTGTGTTCATATGCAGGGAAGTATAGCTGGCAAATAAAAAATCAAAAATAAAAAATCAAAAAATCGCATACAAATCATGTTTTGCGCACTTTTAGAGTATAAAAACTTGCCAGATTAAAAAAATATATACAATACAGCCATCTAATCCAATATTATGATTGCAGTTATCGAAACAGGAGGCAAACAATACATCGTCAAACAAGGTGATATCATCACAGTAGATAGACTCGATGAAGCCCTCGAATCACACACATTTACACCACTTCTCGTCGCAGATGAGGCTACAGGTACCAAGGTCGGTGCTCCTTTTCTCGATGGTGCAAAGGTAGAATGCAAAGTGACAGAACACACACGAGGTGACAAGGTTCGCGTCTTCAAAATGAAATCAAAGAAACACTACCATCGTACAGCTGGTTTCCGCGCTGCACAGACAAAGCTCGAAGTTACTTCGATCAGCGCGTAGTTTGTCCTTAATCTCCCTGCTTGCTTCCAAAAATTATATCCAAGTATCTTCGCGACCGTCGTGCTCTTCGCCGAGCACGGATGAAGAGGGTGAGGACTTCTAATTCTCTTCTCATTCTCTCACTCGTCGTTTTATTACCCATTTATCCCGTATTTGGTGCTTTTATCTATGATGGTTCTAACAGAGGTGCGCTTGGTGTAAATATCAACGAGACATCTATTATCAATGAATATACAGATGTTACTGATGCTGATTTTATCGATCCACAGACTTCTCCCGAGGGAAATCAGCGGTCTACAGTTGAGGAATATCTCGTTCAGAGTGGTGATACAATTTGAGAAATAGCCGAACAATTTGGTATGTCTGCGAACACTGTTCGCTGGGCAAACAATCTCTCCACTGATACCCTCCGTGTCGGTCAGAAACTCATCATCCCACCAGGTGATGGTATCATGTATACGACCAAGAGAGGAGATACACTCGATGCCATAGCTATCAAATTCAAGACCACAAGCGAGAAAATCCGTACAGCGAACCTCCTCTGAGATGTACTTCCGACTGGTATTACACTCTTCCTCCCTGATGCACAGAGACCATCAATTGCTATCGATAATGCTGGTAGTGTTTCTGGTGGTCAAGGTGAGCCTAATACTGGAACCTTTACTCTCAAGCTCATCAATAAAGGTGGGGCAGGATTTGTTCCTGGTCATTGTACCTATTTTGTAGCTCAATATTGGCCAGTGAAATGGCGATGAAACGCGAGAAATTGGTATAAAAATGCTAATGCCGCAGGATTTAAAACTGGTCAAGTAGCGAGACCGGGGGCTATAGTTGTCTGGTATGGTCCAGGCTATAATCTCACTTACGGACATGTCGGAATCGTCATGAGTGTCAATGCAAAGGCTGGTACAATGGTCGTTAAAGATATGAATTATGCTGGACTCTGGAAAGTGACAACCCGTGTCGAGAAGATAAAAAATAAAAATATAGTAGGATTCATCTATAACGAAAAAAAATAATCCATGCGAAATAAGTTTTCTACACGCCTGCGTCGCCAAAAACAGTTTCGTCAGAAAACTCTCAGTAATCTCGCGTTTTTACTTATCCTCATCGTCCCTATCTACCCAGTATTTGGTTCCTACATGCAGAGCTATACAGGTGTGGTTGTTCGAGGCGAATATGACCGTTCCACTATTCTCGCTTCCTACGATTGGGAGACAGGGGAGAGCACTTCTGACTTCATAGAGGACCTTGTCCAGAATCCACCCGAGACGACACTCATAGAGCCAGAGCCTGCACCTGTTCTCGCATTAGAAGCCGAACAGCTACCAGAGCCTACAGTTGACCCAAAGCGATCACTCTATGTCACACATACAGTCGTGAGAGGTGATACTATCAGTACTATTGCTCAGAAATATGGAATACCGATTGCGACACTGCGCACGATGAATAATCTCAATACCGATATTCTCTCAATCAACCAGAAAATCACAATTCCTCGTATCAATGGTGTCCAGTATGCTATACAGAAGGGAGATACTCTGAGTACTATCGCACAGAAATATGGCATCAAAGATATCAACACTATCCTCATCGCAAACGATATGAGCCGTAATACGAGACTCAGTGTCGGTAAACAAATTCTCCTCCCAAATCCCACAAAAGACCCAACCAAAAAACCAGCTCCACAGGTTGCAAAGACTACTCCAGCTGCCAAGCCAGCTCCTGCACAAAATAATGCTCCAAAACCAGCAGCGCCAGCACTCAAACCAGCTCCGAAGCCAGTTGTGCGAGATCAGTTAAATCTCACTTATGGAGATTATTCTCTCGGTCTCAAAGTCAGTAAATGATGTCGTAATTTTGTCTGGGGAAACTGTACTTGTTTTGTTGCAAAATATAAAGATGTCACTTGGCGTGGTAATGCGAAAGATTGGATCAGAAATGCGAAAAAGCAATGAAAACCAACGGGAAATGATCCGAGACCAGGAGCTATCATAGTCTATCATGGTGCAGGATTTCCGCCTGCGTATGGGCATGTCGGTATAGTCATGGCAGTCAATGAAGACCATATGATCATCAAGGATATGAACTACCGAGCACTCAACGAAGTGACAACTCGGAGGGAGAATTTTAGTAATCCTGCTATCATAGGATATATTTATGTAGATTAGAGCATTTTTGCAAGCGAGAAGGTATGATAATCCTTTTATTCTACAAATAAAATGAGTACAATAATGGAAATATTTATACCTTCGTGATTCCTATCCAAAAGATCATTGCATGGTTTCTGATAGGCCTCCTTTCTTTTGAGGTTATTTTTCGTATTCCATTTACCATTTCTGATGTTTCTGCATCGGAGACATGAGATCATGAAGATATAGTATCTGTCCTTGTGGAGGAAGACTTGTTTCGCAAGATGTCCTCTGATATCGATGCCTATGCCCGCCGTATACAGGCTCGACTTCCACACACACGCGCAGTTATCCTGACATTTCCTCGCGATACTCATCCGTATGTTATAGCTTCTGCCAATGAACGACTGTATTTCTCTGGACTTCCAGAGCACGGCAATAAAACTCAGAAACTAGTGGGAACTATACTTATCGGACATCTCCCGATTCCTGTTGTCCACAAAAATACCACAGACTTCCTCTCACTCTTTCCGTACACAGATTTTGATGAGCCTCATTTTTTCTGGAATTGGGATACTTCACGATATGAATTTCTCTCACAGAAAAAAGAAAATCCTCGTCCTGATATCTGGCATTCTGTCATCAGTCCAAATACAGGAGATATCGATACTGATGTAACAAAGATTCGTGATTTTTTTGCTCGCGTCTACGAATATGATGACAAAAAATGACGTTACCAAAATGTCGGCACAGATCCACAGATTTTCTACATGGATAGTATCAATGAATCTCGTGCAGCCAGTAAATGACTTCTCTCTGTCTACGAGCAGTTCTTTATCCCTAATCAGGAGCACACGGTCTATAATCGATTTTCCCGTGAGTTTGCTCAATATCTCTATGCAGGATTTCTGTCTCTCATGAAATCTGAGGGAAATCTCAAAATACCGAGTTTTCAAAATTGGAAACCTGAACCAAATCCTGGAGCTTCATTTTTGGATCAAGCTTCGGATATCACGACCAAGGTTTTTGCTGATGGGCTCATCACGCCATTTATCAAAGTTATCAATAAAAAATATCTCGAAGATGTGACAAAGTGGGTTCACAATACTGGACGATATTATGATGACTCATCCAGTGTCAGGGTAGACACTATTCCTGAGCTTATCACGACCAAAGACGCCCTCTCTGCTCAGGTTATCAAAGAAGGTAACGATGTTCTCGAAAAATTGATAGATACTTATGTTGAAGGGAATCTCTCTCTCGATATCCCTATTTTGGTGAGTCGTCCTTTTCAAAAAACTATCACAGAAACAGAAGGGAGAAGACGAGTGACTCGTACATATAATTTCGTCTATGATAATTATTTCTATGGTACAAAGGCTAATACTATTAAGACTGCGAGTGACTGTAGCCTCATTCGTGGTTCGACATTTGGATGAGTCAATACGACGGTTCAGATGAACCATGGATATAATATGCTCGCAGGTGAATCTGATGGAAAAATTATTGCTCGCGACACAGATGCAGGGATAGTATGCCCAAATCCGACATTGTCATACTGGGGCGGAAATAGTCCAATCAATTCGACCTACTGAGATAGTGGAATGGTACTCAATTCTTCTCGCTCTGATGATTTCGTCTTGCCTATTCTTGATCCTGCTGCAGGAAAGAAAATAACTGCAGTGAACTCACCACTTGATTGTCTCAACACTGATCTCATACTCCGACCGTACCAGCATGTTTGAATCGCAAATAAGAAATACAATTGGCCTACTGAAACAAATGGAAACAGATATTCTTGTGCAACTCCGCTTCAACGACCGACGCCAAATCCAATAAATATTGACCCCACTCCTGACAGAAATGAAAATATTCTCTCGAGTCTCATACGATGTTCTGTGAATAATGGTGACATCACTCTCCTCGATCGTGATGGAAAAAATCTCGGAGCATGTCAAACGAACGGACTCTCATGAACATATAAGAGAATACCATCACTCATCAAACACAGTGATCCGACGACGAGTGTTTTTGGAAAACAGCTCCAGGGATTATCGACACCAAACCTCCCAATAGACGAAGAGAGATATCTCCTCTATCTCAATCGGACTGGAACGCAGTCTCGTGTGAATTATCCAAATCTATTTGATATCGTCGTGAATCCGCTCGATACGGATGATGTCATAATTGCGAAAATTCGTACTGCTCTTTCATGAGCTCAGTCTCAACTCACACCGAGGGTAAATCTCCCTAATGGTCATAAATGGTCTCAGCTCGTGCCAGATGCTGGTATGAATTCTGTGAATATTGCAGACACACTTCTCGCAAATACTGACATCAAAAATGCTCTCATCGAGGCACTTCGCTGGAAATATCTCGACACTGAAACAAAATATACCTCTGTCTTTGAACGAGCTCTTGCTCCTACTACTGCGAATAAAAATTTCATCCTCCCAGATAAAAAAGATCTCTATGAAACGAGTTACCTCGGAGGTCAGGGTGATGCGAGAAATTTTGTATTTTGATTTGCTCCAGAGAAAAAAAATCCTCTCCCAGAATGGTTCACAGATATACAAGCTGTCCACAGTGATATAGTATTTGATTCATCACCTTCTGATTCTGGGGATGATTTTCCGTACTCTCTTTCTCCTGGTGAAATCCGTACACTCCTCGGTGAATCAGATGTACTTCGTGACACACCTCGTGATGAAAAAGAGGCTAAGCAGTCAGGTGGCGATTCATCATCAAAACTTGATTGTCAACTGCTCTCAAGTGTCATAGTGTGGGAGTGGCTCAGTCAAATTCTCTGTTGGCTTCAGAGCTTTACTGATGTAAAATCAACTACACTTACCGCTGATACTTCTGATTTTCCCGCATTTCCTTTTTCAACTGGTGGACTTGGTGATATTTCTGGATTGTTGCAGCAACTCAAAAGTTTTCTCAAGTCAGATACTAACAAAAATAATGTTCAGGATTATGTAGAAAATAAGAGAGACTGACTCTCACTCAATACCTCAGTCTCGGCTCGTACTCTCAAGCCTCGCGAAACAGTTCGTATAGATACGACGCTTGATGAAGGAAATTTCAGGCTCGACGATGATTCTACTAATATTCGTCTCGAAGTCATCCGCATAGATGACCTCGATGAAAAGAAGAGTTATTCCTCTCGAGATACTGATTGGGTAGATATTCAGAAGCGTTATTTTAGTGTTTCTGGTTCTGATACGCTATTGGACGGACATGCTTCATGGTCATTTACTTCGCAGAATAATAATCGCGCACGGATTACTTTTGCATCCCGTATTTATGATGAAAAAGGTATTTTCATTACTTCAAAACAAGACTCTATATTGATTGGCCCGATAGTCCTCGGCGTGACAGTTATTGGTTCTACAGGTACTGACACTTCACACACAATTACCGCTGGTGACACGAGAGGATTGGAGTTGATTTTGTCTGGTCTGGATATATATCCAGGAACTGTATATGTCTCTATTCAGGACTATGTGACAGGCCAAGAACGATGACTCTATAAATCTGTACCTGTGACAAATAATAGTATTCGTTTAGGGAGTCCTGCTATTGATTCAGTTCTGAGGAAAGCTGGGAAATACACTATCACCATTCTGGCAGGGGATTATTCCTCTCAGGCTTATTTCATGGTTTCGCCAGATAAACCAGTCAAGATGGAAGCAATTCTCTCGAGTCTACTCATCCGTGATACTCCAGAAAAGGTATCATTTTTACTCCAGGATACCTGGTGAAATAGCATTGACCTCAAGGACTGGAATATGGATATCAAGAGCTCAACGAGAGTAAAAATATCACCATTATCAACTCAGCCAAATACAGTTTTTTCAGCTAAGGCTACATCTCCTCTCACACTGACACCAACTGAATCAGGCAACACTACTTTTGACATCACACTGACTCGAGATGCTCAAAAAATATCTACTAATTTTTCTCGACCAGTTCTCGCTGATGCACTGCTCAAGGTCGATATTCCTCGGAGTGATGAGATTGAGGTGGGTCAGGAAATTCCTGTCAATTTTAGTATTCAGAGAGCTGACGGTACTCTCGTCGATAATTGGGATACCGCTATCAAAATAGGTATAAGAGGTGGTGATGCCATACTCGCTCAGGAGAGTCTTATTTTCCGATGAGGTCGTGCGACAACTACTATAAAGACTGGTACAAAACCTGCTACAATTTCTTTTTACATGAAGGAAACAGGTCTCGGAAAAATAGTGGGAGAGAGCTTCCAGATTTTACCAGGTACCCCTGCTCGTATAGCTCTTACCAGTCCCGAGATTCTCTTTGCTCGAGCTGGAGCACGGGGGACTCTCACTACCCGAGTTTATGATAGTTATGGTAATCTGACCACACTTCATGGGCACACGATAGTCGCTACAGCTGACCGTGATGCGCTCGTCCAGCCACTCACATCTGCACGAGAAGTATCTAGAGGAATCTATGAAACGGATATCATCAGTGTCGGAAATCCTGGTCGTATATTGTTCCGCGGTTGGCTCCAGAAAGATGGTAAAAAATCTCCTCTTCCTGCACTGGAAAATGTCTCTGAGACAAATGCACTTCCTGTTATCACGAGTGAAGAAGCCTCTCAAAATCGTTGGCAGAACCTGACTCAAGTTTTACTCGGTGCGCCATTTTGACAGACACCTGTTGAATGATATTTTGGATGATCAACACTCTTTGCTCCACAGACAAAAACTCTCGCACTCACCACACTTCTCGATACATCAGTGAGTCCTATTATCACTGTCATGCCGACAGGTGGTCTCACAACTGGTACTGTTCAATACGGAACTGGTATCAAGGTTCAAATAGAATCATACATCAATAATGCGCTCACTCTCTCGGTATCTGACTCACGCCTCGGTGCTATTGCTCGTGTTCGCTACCCAGCTATGTCTGATATTTCTTTCAGTCCATGTGAGGGCGTGTGTAGCCGAGACACGATGACTTTCACCCCAGCTGGTTCGGATATTTATTATCGAGACGGAAGTGTGTATCAAAATTCAGAAAAACTTTTTACTCTCACAGAAATATTCTCTCTCCCAAATCTCTCACTTACCTTTGTACAAAAAAATACTCAAGTCCTCCAATTTTCAGTTACTTCAAACGGTAAAAATATTGGTACTCTCTGACTCGCATGGAAGCCGCGAGTTCCAAAACAGTTTTGAGTAGATACGGCTGGCGATATCATCGTAGAACCATTCCTCCCAACACTTCTTACAAAGCTCACCTGGAGTAATGTTAGCTCTCATGAGGTACCTGGTATGGTAGTATATATGTCAGGCGCATCAAATACTTATCTAGGGTGAACACATACACAGTGATGGTCTTCCTATCCCGAGAAAGATGGTCTCGGCTGGACGGATGATAATACCTCTCTCCTCCAGTTTGCCTCATGACAGGAGTGGTGAGAATCGATGGAAAATCATGCAGATTACTTGACTATTAATCTCGGAGATCCCCTCATTCATCTCCCAGCCTACGGAGTAGATAATACTACAGGATTTGATAAAACTCCCGGAGAGCCAATATATATATCATGAGCTCGTGTGAGTGATTTTACTTTCCGTGATGCAAATAGTGATGAGAAAAAAGACCTCATAGTCTACCACGATAATGGTACTATATGAATGTGACTCTCTCGTGGTGATGGCACTTTTCTCGATGGAGGAGATCTCCTATCTGTCAGAGATGCACAGCAATGAATGATACTGTCGTGAGACTTCATAGGTGACGGATATGCTGATATAGTTTTTGTTGATAACTCAGGAGAGATTCACCTGGTGGTACATGACAAAAATGGTCCGACGGAAAAACCAATGCAATACGATGTAACACCAATACTCTGAAAAATAGAACAACTCGAAGTCTTTGATATGGATAATGATAGAATTGATGATATTATTGTGATGGATCATCTCGGAAGTTTATTTGTTTTTTATGGCCACAGCTCTGGTATCTTCCGCGTACAGCTCATGGATAATGTCTATGATTTCGTCTTGTCGGATGAAGCAAAGGCTTCTTATTTCACAGGGGCAATTCGCTACAATGGTCCTGGATTTGTTGATCCAAATACCATGCCTGTACCACCTACATTTGAACTCCGAACAAAGCAAGAACAAGCAAATAATCTCCTCTTTACGCAGATACAGGTACCATCTCCTCAGCCCGCGACCATAGCTCCATCACCAAGTTTGGGGACTGCAGTAGTAGACAGCTTTGCCGGTAATTCTACCAATAGTCTCTCTGGTCTTCCAAATGGTCTTTTGCGCATGTACGATGGAAATTCTACTAATCTCGCTAGCTCACTCCGATTTGGTTATGATTCATTTGAAGATGAGAATGATAGTATCGTATCTGTCGTCACGAGTCCAGATCAGAGCTATGATGCGCTTCATCTTCTCAAGGCACCATTTATCATACCCGCTTCGCTCTCCGTAAAAAAACAGTATAAATCTCTCGAAGCCTCTGGACAAGTACTGTCTGGTTCTCCAATAGAAGTCAAAATAATCCTCAAAAATAATTCAACACAAAAAATCAGTAACATACTTCTGCTTGAGAAATTTGCTGACTATCTCTCACCCTCAGATACAGAATATGATATTGTCCGCGGTACCGGAAAAGAAACACGAAAATTTATCATCGACAGTCAGTATCATCATTCAGGAATAGCAGACATGAGAAATGTATCATTCGCTCCTGGTGAGACCATAACGCTCATCTACACTGGTACGCTCAGGTCGTTTTCTTTTGGTAAATTTGATGTTGGTTATATTGAAGATAGTCAAGATCCGACATCTGTAAGTACACTTCCAAAGTCTGATATTCGAAGCATTAATACGACTGCTTCAGGGAAAGAATCCATACCAGAAAGTGAGTTTTATGATCATGATAGTTACGGTGATATACGATTTAATCCAAATGAAACATGTGGTGGGCCACTCCTACTCTATCGTTCACACAATACCTATGATCGTACATATCAAAAGACTGTCATCACTCGAGAGATAAATGACCCTGAGAAAAATGCTCTCCGACTCAGTGCGGACCCTACGAGCACGCCTCCTACTAGTAATGCCAACCCTCGCCCAGTTGAACAATTGAGTGAAGCTCAGATGGCGGAAAAATCACAAAGACGGCTCGCAGAATGGAATCAAGATAGCGATGGTGATGGCATACCAGACAAAGATGACACTGACTACGGGGAAGTATTTCAAATGGTCATGAAGAATAATATTCCACAGATACTTTCAAGCCTCTGAAAGATTGACTCAGTTGTTGCAGGAATTACAAATGGTATAGATCAGATTATTGAAGGCTTTACTTCTGGTTTCGGGAATTCTTTTTCTCAGCCAATTAACTGGTCACCAAATATGCCAGGAAACACTATTACTGCTCTGGGATATGCTGTTCCACAAGCAAATATTCCAGGAAAAGCTTGTCATAACAATGTCCTATGTTGAGATCCTGCTATCTCATATCCGCCTGGTGCAAAGCGTCGTTGAGCAGGAGGTCTTCGTGACTTACTCCCAGGTTCACCAGCTGCCACGGGGGGTAGTGGTCTCAGTGATGGTACCAATGCTGCATGATCGGTCACAGGTCTCAAAGCAGGAGAATATACACCAGGACTTGGTATCTCGAAATTCCGTGTATTCTTGGATACGACTCTCACAGGTGCTATGACTCAGCTTGTCTGTTTTGGTCCTAATAATGCTATCCAAAATAAACCTTGAAAATTTCCTCTTCAGTTTGACGGGAATTGTATTTATGCAATTTTACAGCTACTTCAGGGTTTCAACGATGGAAGTGAAGATGCGCCACTTGATACAGAAACCGATGTATCTGACAGTCTACCTCCATCGGAGGAAGATGATAAAAATCCAGAGAGGAGAGAGAGAGCTGTTTTTTCTAATGCGAGTACATGTTCTCCTTCTCAGATGATAGATGCATACCCGATTGCTCTCTCACAGACTACAGAGAATTATTTTGCCAATGCCAACGATAGAAATATCTCAGCTGTTCTCCAGAGTATTACAGAAAATGCTACTGTCGCAGAAGGGTCGTCATCTGACTCAGCACTTGAATTCCTATCGAAATATGGTGATGATATACTCAAAATAGCTCTCAACCCACAGATTATGAATTTCCTGGGGTGAAATGCCGTTAGCCCTGAGTCGATCAATCTCAAGAGTGTTAAACCTTTTCCAAACTTTATCATGGACTGGTATGACAGGCAGATGAATGAGATTATCTCAAGTCTAACTCAATTTCCTGATCTCAACATATGACTCCCTGATCTCTCCTCGATCGCAGACAGGGGAGCAATACTCGAATTTGAAAATCTCCCACAAGGCATATCCTGAATTTCAGATATTCCATCATCATGACTTTTCAGTAGTATCATACCGACTGCCAATGCTGTTGCTGGGAATCGAGGAGTTGGCTCTTCTGATGATTTGAATATACCAAAAGTACCTTACGCAGTACCAGGGACTTTTTCTCAACATATTTCGCAATATCCTACTGTTGATCCTGCAGAGGATACTATTGATGCCGTGTTCCCGTACCCAAGAACTGAAGATATTGATGGAAAAATGATTCAGTATAAAAAAGCACTTAATGCTCCTCAAAGTCCTGAAAATGAAGCCATACTATATGAAAATCTCCGTGAACTTGAAAAATATAAAAAAATGCCAGAGATGATCCAAGAATACTATTATGAAAAAGAGAAATACCTCTATGGTCTCTCACAAAATGTCGCATCAACACAGAAATTTATGGGAGATTGGATGAAGGACAATGGTCCAAATTTCAGTAACTGGACAGAATCATTTGTCGCTAATACCAAGACGCTTGATTCGTGGCAAGGATTGATAGATGTCTTTAATGATTATGAAACAGAATGTGGTGTCAATCATAATGAGCGGTGGAATCTCCAACATGCTATGTCTATAGTCATACCAGAAATCATACCAAATATTCCTGTTATTGAAATGCCACGATGGCCAAATGTTGCTCTGAAGCAAGAGATAAATCCTGCTATCAATGCCAAGATTCCACAGTATAACTTTACATTCCAGCCCATATCCCTCCCAGATGCACCAATAGGTACTTCTGCTCCGCCTATGCCACGCATCCCAAAAGTCCCACAATTGACGACAAAAATCCCGCCACCATCTATTGATATACCTCAGCTCCCCGATCTACCTCCTGCTCCAAAGATGCCATCCCTTGCTCCAGCGCTTGGATTTGCTGAAGATATATTTGCTGCAACGACCAAATTTAAATGCCTCTACAATCAAGTCCCTATCGTACCTGAGTGGAATGCGTGAACTACCGTTGCTCATGCCACCGAACGAAAAGGATATCTCCCCCCTGATTTTTGGGATATACATATTGCATATCAATGATATGATAGCCCTGCTCGATTTAGAAATGATGTGGATACCATAGAACTCAATCCACAGCGGAGTATTGGATGATCACATGCGAATTTTGATAGTATTCAAAAATCTATAGATACTCTTCAGACAGCACTTTTGGCTGACCCAAGTATCAATACTACATCTCTCGTTCAAATCCCATCAATGCTTCGAGAGCTTGTAGCAGCGACACAAAATCCAGAGTATCTGGATCCAAGACAATCACTTACTCAATTATCTGAGGTGATTCAGGGTATAGATATGTTACCACAGAGGAGAGCACAGTTTGCTCGAATCCTCAACACCAATTCATCTCAGACAGATGTGATGGCTCCTGCTATTGCGCAGATGAATAGGAGATTTGATTTAATACAAGATGCTATTCAGATGGACAGGGCAGAAAATAATAAAGTCATCCAGGATCTCGTCGCATGGTGAAATAACACAAAAACACTTGAACAAATACCATCCCTTGCTCAGGGAATAGTGGGGAGCGCTCACTTGGCCCAAAACAATCGTTCGAGCAGTTATCTTGCTGCGCTTGATTCGAATATTCTCAATCCGCTCGCACCTGTCATTTCTACTATTAACTCTCTTCAGCCCGGTGCTCCCCTTTTATCAATCACAACTGATACTCCTGTTGCTCCTTCTGCTCGTACGACATTTGAGACTACCATGGAAGAGCAAGGACTCAGGCAGACTCAGTGACTCTATGTGACTCAGGGGGGTAATTCACAGAAGCTCATCTATTATACACGGGGGGTCAATGCTGAGACAAAAATTCACACTACTGATGACGACCGTGACGGTGATCTCGATCTCTATTATTCACTCTGAAGTATCATCTATAGAAAAGAAAACTACACAAAATCTCCAAATGTATACACTATTAAAGATGCACCAAAGGTATACACTATGAATGATATATACCGTCAATTTTTCAATATTAGAAATGCAGATATGTCACTCATACCCCGAGATGGACAGATATACTTACGACAGAACAATTCTCCAGCGAGTGCCCCATACCAGGTACATATGAAACAAGGCAATGAACATATGCGTTTGAGCCTCTTCCGTTCTCTCTTTGAGACCCAGCAGAATAAAGGGCGTTATCAAGTAGATATTATCCCACAGACCAAAAATGATCCACTCATGCCTATCTCGAGTGTTCCTACCATTGCCGACATAGATGGAATTGTCTTTATCGAGCATAATAAAATCTACAGGACACTTCTCACCAGAGCAAGATATATCGATGAAAATGGTGCCATTCAGGATCTCTCTCCAAACTTTGTTATCCGTGGAGGGCAATCAGGCTATACCTCAGAATCAACCGTGTTAGAGGTGACCTCAAAAGGGAAGACTGCCTCGTACAATATGACTGCTGGTCAGAGAGTCAGATTTGCGAGCGATAGTAGTATTGCTGTCCTCAAATGATCGCTCATGCTCTTCAGTAATACTGTTGAAAAACGGCCACTGAGCATCCGTGATATTCGTCTCCCAATTCTCCCAAATGATCGTCTCACTACTGATACGAACGGAAGTATCTCTCTTCTCTTTCCTGATGGTCAGAAGACAATTATCGGGCCTTCTCAGTATTGGTCACTGGCCGAATACGCACCAGGTGTCGGTATCAAGAAATTATCCCTCCCTGTCGAATCTGAATGGTATTATGGTACTATCACAGATGCTCGTAGCCTTGTAGAAAAACGTTTCCCTCGGACTGTTGTCTTTGATGCTTACGCAGAATTCTCACAAGGTAGTATCCTCTCAAATATTCCACCTCTGATAAAGCTCTCTCTCCCGAGTCCTACAGAGATTGATTTCCAGTCGTATTTCCCAGCTGACACACTGACCAATGTTGAGATATTCCGTCTCCCATCTTCACAGTACAGGAAACTCTCTGCGACGAGATTTGCATTTGAGACACAGCAAGAGAGCACAGGGATGGTTGTCCGTGTGACCATCTCATGAAGAGTCCGAGACTACACCACTCGCATCGTTACAGACCCACCAAGACTCGGCATCAGTACTCTCGATAAAAATGGACAAGTCTCTGGTAAAACACTCTTTGTTTCCCCACTTCTGCCGATGGGCGTACAATCCTACATAGATAGTCAGAGCTGGACTCTGGCTCGATGATTCGGTAGTAATAGTGATGTATTTTCTACTTCTGTTGTCCGCAATACTCCCAAAATTTCTCTTAATTTCTGAACAGAGACACTCACAACTTTTGATAGAAATTCTGGTGTGCCGACACTGGGAAGTACTTTTTCTATGGTACCTATTATCACTCTTGGGCAGACATTTTCTTACTCAATTCGTCAGGGTAGTTCTGAGAGACTGCGTGTAAGATACGATTTTCCAGAGACTATCTACCGACAAGTTGCGACACTCGAAGAAGTAAACAAGCCAGGAATATTTGTCATCGGTAATGGTCTCCGTCTCGAGCCTGCGACACTTCGCGACACTCTCAAGTGATGAGCGTATATCACAGATACCGCATATAGACCAGTGATCACTCTCGATAATCGTGGAGTCATCCGCACTCTTGATACCAATGTTGTATGGTCTGTGAAGCTCGAAAATAATCGTGTTATATTTACCCTCTCTCGAGATAGAGTCGAACTCGGGAAAATCATACTCAGTGGTGATGTCATAACGACTCTCGAGACCACAGGAGCCTAGTTATCTGCTATTTTTTTCTTTGTATCTATCATAGTGCCGCCTATATCGAGCCAGACATGGTAGTCTCCTGGTGCGTATCATTCGAGGAGCGTCTTTATCTCGAGGAGCGTCTCTCTGGGTGTTTTTTCGGAGAGTTTGAGGGTTATTATATTATCTTCTATGATGCAGGGGTATGTATTTTGTAGTTTCTGAAATTGCTTCACAGTTTGTCATTCTGCCTCTTCTGCATCTCCAAATATTCCTTCATTTCTCGCAGCTGTTCTGAGGTCTGAAATAGTGGATCTCTTCACCTGATCTGCCTCGATAGATATCTCGCGCATCTCTATTTTGCAATTGAGCCGACCTTTTACGAGAATGATTTCTCCCAAGTTGATATGGTGAGCTATTTGATCGTATACTTTCGGGAAGACGACGACTGTGAATTTCCACCCAGTACTCGAACAAGTCGCAATGAGCATATTGTCTCCTTTTTTTGTTTGTATTTTTTTGACCGTATCGACATAGCCGATTATTTGAACTATTGGCTTTTCTTTTTTTTCTTTTTTTCTTTCTTCCTCTGGTTCATTTTCTATATCTTTTTCTGTCTCCTTTTCCTCTATTATTACTTCTCCTGCATCGCTCACCTCATCATCGATTATTTGTTCTTCTGTAATGCTTTCTTCGAGTATTGCGAGGAAGTCCTTCACTTTATCTAGTCCGAGAGACTTCCGTTCTATGTACCGCTTGAGACCATCGAGTGGATCACCAGATATGCTCATACCGATAGCATTTCTTTCTTCTCGTATTTTTTCTTCAAATGACATAGGTGTACCAGATTCGAGTATGAGCCCACTTCCAGTAATATCAGTTCCGAGGTCAAACATATCCATCTGTTTGGTACTGGTCTTGTGTTCTACTTCTCGTAAAAATCCTGCCATTCTCTCCATATTTGCCAACATATGTCCGCGCTCTCCCATCGTATCCATAGCCCCACTTTTTATGAGTGCATCGAGTGTCTTTTTATTGATAACATCGGACCCAGTTCGTTTTACGAAGTCCTCGAGTGTGGTATAGTTTCCAGCTTCTCTTCAGCTCAGTATCGTACCGATAGGACCATCTCCGACGCCCTTGATAGCCTTGAGTCCGAAACGGATTTTCGTCTTATCGATATAGGTAAAATGTCTCCTCGATTCATTCACGTCTGGCACGAGGACCTGGATTCATTTTGAGCGCGCTTCATTTATCTCGAGAACAATTCGATCGCTGTCATCCTCATCTGAGACCATGAGAGCCGTCAGGAATTCTGTCGGATAGTACGCTTTGAGATATGCTGTCTGATAGGCAATCATCGAATAACATGCAGCATGAGATTTGTTGAAACCGTACCCCGCAAATGGCTCGATAATATCGGTGAATATGTATGTGGCGAGTTTTTCAGTATGTCCGATTTTCATGGCGGCTTCGATAAATTTTCCTTTTTGTTCGTCCATGAGCTCTTTGATTTTCTTTCCCATAGCTCGACGGAGTATGTCTGCTTCACCGAGTGAGAATCCAGCAAATGCCTGGACGAGCTGCATGATTTGTTCTTGATACACGGCGATGCCCTGAGTCAGTTGGAGGATTTGCGCGAGTGATTCATGCGGGTATTTCACTTTTTCTTTTCCGTGTTTTCTCTTGATATAGGTCGGGATGTAGAGCATTGGTCCTGGTCGGTAGAGCGACACCATGACGATGATGTCTTCAAATGTATTGGGCACGAGCTCCTGCAGGTAGCGACGCATGCCCGCTGATTCGAACTGGAATATACCAGTCGTGTCACCCTTTGCAAAGATATCAAATACTCGCTGATCATCCATTGGGAGATTATTGATGTCTATTTTTACTCCATGATTATTCTCGATAATTCGAAGGGCACGATCTATGATGGTGAGATTTCTGAGACCGAGGAAATCCATTTTCAAAAGTCCCAAACCATCGAGAGGGTAGGCAGAAAATTGAGTGACTATTGCGGTATCATCTTTTGGCGGATGTTGGAGAGGACAGAAATCTGTCATAGGGCTCGGTGCGATGATGACAGCACAGGCATGAACACCCAGTTGTCGGACCGTTCCCTCGAGTTTCTGAGCATTTTTTATGAGCTTATTATGCAGAGGATTCATGTCTATTGTTCTCTTTAGATCTGGATTTTCTTTGATAGCATTTTCGATGGTGATACCAGGTCGAGCTGGTATGAGCTTTGCAAATTGATTCATCTCAGCGAAGGGGATACCGAGTGCACGACCGACATCTTTTACCGCTGCACGAGCGGCTAGAGTTCCAAATGTACATATCTGACCGACCTGATCGTGTCCATATTTTTCTCGGACATATTCGATGACTCGTCCTCGTCATTCATCGGAGAAATCGATATCGATATCTGGCATCGATACTCGGGCAGGATTGAGAAATCGTTCAAAGAGGAGCTGATACCGGAGGGGGTCGATATTGGTAATCCCAGACAGATAGGCGATGATGGCACCAGCAGCGGATCATCGACCAGGTCCGACGGGTATATCGTGTTCTCGTGCCCAACTGATAAAGTCAGCGACGATAACGAAATATCCATCAAATCCCATCAGATGAACGACCGCAAGCTCATATTCGAGACGGTCAAAAATTGCTTTATTTCCTTCAGAGAGGGTATTATAGATTCCTTCTTTTTTTGTACTTCTCCACTTCTTCGGCAGTTCTAGGAGCTCATCTGGTGACAGCTCGGAGAGTGTTGGTATTTCTTCGCGTATTTCTTTGTGCGCACACTCTGCTATATCCTCATCGGAAAGGATGAATCAGTATCGTGTATTGAGTCCCTCGAAACATGTCCAGCGGAGGAGCCACTCCTGATCAGTGAGCGATTCGAAGTCGTCCGGGTAGAGTTCGGTGTATTTTGTTTTTCTCTCTTCTTCTTTCTCGTTTAATTTGTAGACAGGGAGGAGTGGTTTTCCATGAGGTATTTCTATGTCTATCATGTCGGCTATTTTGAGCGTATTTTCACATGCCTCTGGTGCGTACGCAAAGAGTTCCCGCATCTCCTCTGCTGGCCTGAGAGAATAATTCCCATCTATGAGAGTCCGTCTATCTGGATCATCTACTCTCCGCCCACTTCCGATACATGAGAGGAAATCCTGTGCCTCTGCATCATCTGCTCTGGCATAGTGGACATCGTTGGTGCCGACAAGTGGCGCTCCTGAGAGCTTACTGAGCTCGACAAGTTTCTGATTATACGCACCCTGTGAGCCACGATCTGGATGTTCACCTATTTCGAGGAAGTAGTTTTCTTTTCCAAAAACTCTCTGATAATAGGTTATTCTCTCCAGCAAAAAGGCATTGTCACGACCAGATACGACATGTTGTGCCAGCTCACTCGCGAGATCTCCTGAGAGCGCTATCGTATCTTCGGCGTATTTTTCCAGAAGCGGGAAGTCTATCTGTGCTCTATTTCCGACATTTCCGTCGAGATAGGCTTTTGTAGTGAGCTGAATGAGATTTTTGTATCCATTGAAGTTTTTCGCAAGGAGTATGAGGCTGTAGACCTTTGCATCACGGGCATCGTATTTTTGTCCCTGTTCACAGATAAATACTTCCACTCCTATGATGGGTTTGATTCATTTTTTCTTACAGAGGAGATAGAATTCAAAAGCTCAGTGGAGATTATCTGTATCAGTGATAGCGAGGGCTGGCATCCCCAGCTCTTTTGCTCGCATGACAAAAGCCTCCGGATTGCCGAGACCCTGAAGAAATGAATAGTGTGTATGGAGGTGGAGATGAACGAAGGACATGTCTTGTAATATTGTGGGGCTAGTATATACTCATTTGAGTTATTTCTAAATTTTTTTATGGAATTTTTTGGCATTGCTCTTCTCCCAGAACATCATGTACGAAAAGGTGTAGCTGGTATACAGGAATGACCTGGTCCGAGCAGAAATTGGTCCGCAAATAATGGGCAGGCTGTCACTGGAGTCCAGGGTGACAATTCTGGGAAAGTGACGGGTATCCTGACAGTTGAGGCTTTCATTGCTCGAGAAGAGGGTAGGGAAGCGGAGAGAATTCCTGTTGTCCCATATAATTCCAACACATCATATCCTCTTGACCGAGGTGCTACCCTCAGAAATATTCTCCGATTAAATTAAATAATTCATGCAAATCTTTCCCTCAGTCCTCGCTCTCATAGATACTCCCCAGTCGTGGAATAGTCGCATTGCCGAGCTCCCTGTGCCAATAGCGGGCGTTCACTATGATATCGGTGATGGGGAATTCGTACCCTCTCTCATGCTCTCTCCGGATGATATTTCGTTCTTGCAAAAGTGAAAAGGGGATGAGTATTGCTGATTGCCGGTAGATGTCCACCTGATGGTGAAGAGGCCATCGGAATATTTTGAAAAAATTCTTTCTTTCCCTTCTGTTTCTGCCGTAGCTTTTCATCTCGAGTGTGATGAGGACATGCATGAAATCATTCAGACACTCAGAAACGCAGGGAAAAAGGTAGGCCTTGCGCTCCTCGATTCAACACCTGCCGATCATCTCGACCCCTATATTCAGGAGATAGATTATATTATCATCATGACTATCAAATGAGGCTACTCAGGGACTCCATTTATCCCAGAAGTTCTCCCCAAAATAGCTGAAATACACGGCAAGAGACCTGAGCTTCCCATCATAGTGGATGGTGGAATAGGTGAACAGACACTTCCTCTTTGTCTTGAGGCTGGTGCGACAGGTGCGGTTATGAGCTCGGCACTTTTTTCGGGAGGGGATTTGTGATGGTTGAATAAATTTACACAGTCATAGTAAAAGTCATAGTCATAGAATCGATTTGTAATCGGGAAAAATAAAATTCCTTTCTATGACTTTTTTCTATGACTATGACTAATTTTTAGCTTCAAGCCAGTTTTTACCGACTCAGACATCGACCGTGAGGGGTATATCCCATTCGACGATGTGTTCCATGACTTCGTGGAGGATTTTCTCGACTTCCTCTGTTTCTGTATCTGGGCATTCGACTACGAGTTCGTCGTGCACCTGCATGATGAGCTGGGCGTCTAATTTTCTCTTCTTAAATTCCTGAGAAATTCCAACCATTGCGTACTTGATGATATCAGCGCAGGTTCACTGGATAGGCATGTTCATGGCTTCTCGCTTTGCTTGTTCACGTACCATTGAGTTCTTGTCAGAGAGTCACTTGATAGTTCTTCTCCTGCCAAAAAATGTCTCCGCGTAGCCTACCCGTAGTGTCTCTGTGACGATATGGTTGAAGTATTCTCTGGTAGCAGGATAGAGACCAAAGAATCGGTCAATATAGACACTACATTCTGCAGGATTCTTTGCCAGCATCTTCGAGAGACCAAATGGTGTGATACCGTACATGACGCCAAAATTCACAGTCTTTGCCATACTTCTCTCTGCTTTTGAGATATCTTCTTTTTCGAAGAGAACTTTTGCTGTTTCGTAGTGGAGGTCTTTTTTTTCTTTGAGTGTCGCGAGCATCTTCTCATCTCCTGAGAGACAAGCCAGTATCCGTATCTCTATCTGAGAATAATCTGCGACGACAAATGACCAGTCTCCTTGCTGTGGTCGAAATGCCCGCTTTATCTCATCACTCCACGGATCTCCTGCGGGAATATTTTGGAGGTTTGGATCATTTGAGGACATGCGGCCAGTGCTGGCTCCGAGGGTATCGTAGGTGGTATGTATCCTATTGGTCTCTGGATTTATATTTTTTGCGAGGCCACGGACATAGGTCCCGAGGAGCTTGCTCGCGTGGCGATGCTGCAGAATATCACGGCATATTTCATGGTCTTCTGCGAGGATGGTGAGTGTTTCTTCGTCGACACTCCAGCCGGTTTTTGTTTTTTTGAGAGGTTTTATCTGCATTGTCTCGAAGAGGAGCTTCTGGAGCTGTAGCGGGGAAGCGAGATTGACCGTCTCTCCTGTCTCTCTGGCTACTTTCATCTCTATATCTGTGATAGCTCCTCCTAGTTCTTTTTCGAGATTTTTCAGTATCTCCTCATCGATATAGACTCATCGTACCTCCATCTCTGCCAATACCACAGATACCCTTGATTCGAGCTCGAGTATTGGATGCTTCACTGGCACAGTATCGATATACCAGAGAGATGCTGCGACTGTCGCTGTATTTGCCGTATCTATGGTAAATTCACTACTTTGCTCAAAAAATGCCCCATAAGAGCCATTGCGCAAGTGAGGAGAAAAAAGATGATTCTCTATTCTGAAGTCACGAATCATGGGGGAGTATTAGAAACCTGAGATGAGATCATCGATCATAGCGTCTATTTCTCTCGTCATATCATCTGTTGTTGGTTCTGGTTCAGTTGTTTTTGGTGATTCTTTTGGTTTTGCGAGGACTTCTTTTCCTGTTTTTTCTTCTGTTTTCACCTCTTCTTTGTTTTCTTCAGCAGGGGCGATAATGGGCTGTGGCGGAATGTCAGTTGATATCTCTACTGGTCGTACTTTACTCGTGCCACAGGCTACGAGGAGGAGGGGGAGAGTGAGGAGGAGGAGTTTTTTCATAGGTTGATAAATTACTCGCTCAGTATAACCCCTATTAGTGAAAATTCAACCCCGCCTGTGTTTATCCTGCCAGAGGCGGGGGCGGGACAGGCCCATTCGATTTACTTAGGGTAGGCCCATTCGATTCTTCGTAGCAAGAAAATTTTGCAAGATATGCGAACTTCTCTATAATCCGGATGACTTCGCCATAGTAAAAGAAGAAGTAAAAGTAAAGCAGCGGATTTGATAACGATTTATAGTCCTCCTTTTTTCTTTTTTATTTATTCTTTTTTATTTTGCAAGTATGCACTCGTAGCTCAGCTGGAAGAGTACCGGTCTTCGAAACCGAGGGTCGCAAGTTCGAACCTTGCCGGGTGCACCATTTTTATTCATTTTTTAAATTCCAGGGAAACCTGGATTTTTTGATTGTGAAAAGAGGGGAATGGATATAATCTCACATAATGGCTCACCTTTTCTCCAAAATCGTCCTCCAAGATGCTCTCAAAAATGTATCAATCCCTGATATAGAGAGTAAAATAGCGATTCTGCATGAATGGAATGAGATGTATCGGAAGTGAGAACTTCAGAAGAAAAAGGAAACAGCATTTGAAGCGACCTACTCAGAAAAACTCTTCTGAACTATTCTCGGATACAATGATGTGAGTGGAGGATTATACACTCGTGAGAAGCACCCAAAAAATGCCTCAAATGGTCAAACCTGTGACATAGGTCTCGGATATTATTCCAGTGACAAAAATGAGACACAGGCCGTCGTAGAGCTCAAAGATGCGGGTACTTCTATCGACAGACCACAACAGAGAGAAGGAAATATGACACCGATTCAGCAAGGATTCAAGTACAAGCCTCTCTACAATTCTCGTTGGGTTATCGTCAGTAATTACCAGGAAATTCGCCTTTACCGCGACACCTACCAGGACTACGAAGTCTGGACACTTGCCGACCTCATCAACCCTGCAAATGATTACGAGAAATTCCGTACCTTCTATCTCCTACTACGGGCTGAGTCTCTCATATCCGAGACAGGAGAGAGTGAAACTGAGAAAATCCTCGCGAAAGTCCGTATCGAGCAAGAATTGATTACTAAAAAATTCTACAAAGAATATGCAGACTTGCGCAAACGGTTAATGAGGGATATATGGACAAACAATGTATCTATGCAAGGCATTCAGGTTATTGCAAAAACTCAGAGAATCATTGATAGACTTGTTTTTATATATTTTTGTGAAGATAATAAATGATTGCTCCCACCAGATAGACTTACCGAAAATATAACACAGGCAAAATCTATCTGATTTTCTGTTTGGGATACTATCAAGATGTATTTTCGCTCCATTGCTGAATGAAATAATTCCCAATCAATCCCGCACTACAATTGAGGACTTTTCAAGGAGGATCCAGAAATAGATAATCTAAAAATTTCAGATGATTTATGTCAGGAGTTTGCAGATCTTGGTCGTTATGATTTTTCTGAAGATGGAGGACAACTCTCTGTCGAAATCCTCGGACACATATTTGAACAAAGTATTTCTGATTTAGAGGGTATTCGCAACCAGATTCAGAGTGCAAAAACAGAAATCAAAGAAGAGAAAAAAGAAGTCTCAAAACGCAAGAAAGACGGCATATTTTATACACCTGCCTATATCGTCGATTATATCGTCCGAAACAGTCTCGGGAAGTACCTCGAAGAACACGAAGAAAAAGTTATTGAAAAATACAAACTAAAAGGAGATATCGCAGAAAAGACCTACCGTAAGAGAGAAATCGAAGCCTACACGGAATATCAGAAAATCCTCCAAAATGTCAAAGTTCTCGACCCTGCGTGTGGCTCTGGTGCTTTCCTTGTCAGAGTTTTTGATTTTCTCTTTTCGGAAAATAAGAGAGTTAGGGATATTATTTATGGGGAAAAAGGCGTCCAATTGAAAGTTGGTGATGACGAGTCTACATATCGTTTAATTCTGAAAAATAATATTTACTGAGTTGACCTCAATGAAGAATCTGTCGAAATTACTCGTCTCTCTCTTTGGCTCAAGACTTTACGAAAAGGTGAAAAATTAGAAACACTCGATAACAATATAAAGTGTGGTAACTCACTCATCGATGATCCAGCAGTCGCAGGCGATAAAGC
>JBFZBA010000016.1:0-3588 GCA_041308705.1 Candidatus Altimarinota bacterium | reverse complement strand
ATATATTATCCCCTATAGTAAGTGGCCCCTATTAAAGAATCTATCTCTCTTAATTTTTCTTTTTTATTTTTTAATTGCGCTAGCCTGGTCCGTCACCTTAGAAAGTCCTATCATATCAAATATATACTGCGTCTTTGGATGTACTTTTTTGAAGCTAATCGTCTTCCCTTTTCTGTGCGTGCGAGCGATAAACTCCGTGAGGTAGGCAAGTGTCGTCGAATTGGTATATGAGAGTTTTGAGAAATCACAATTGATGTGTTCATATTCCTTTTTCTTTTCCATCTCGTGGCTGAGATTTTCAAATGCTTCGTCCGCATTGGTCTCATCCAGCTCCCCTGCTATAATAATCTCCACCGTATCTCGGTATTGCTTTCGTACTTGAAGTGTGTATGGTGTGTGCAGTGTAGCGAACGACATAAGTAGAGGGATAAAAACTTTACAAACATATTATGAATTATATTTTACATTATGTCAAGTTATAATTATAAATATATACAAATAACCCGAGAAAACAGCATAAATACAGACAAAAACTGGGAAGGTGGAAGCTTCTGGCAGTCCCATCTCTGGGCTGAAATACTGGGAAAAACAAACCAGGCGCGTGATATCATCCTCTGTTCTGGTGAATCTGGAAAGATTCTCCTCGAGAGACGGAGCATTGTGGGTAAATACACTGGACTCTACGCCCTGGGAACCAATGGGAAAATCGTAAATGAAGAACTTTTCGAGTATATCAGAGGTGAAATTCGTGATACAAATGATCTCTTCCTGCAAATTGAACCACTGGAAACAGTAAACAGTGAACTGTGAACAGTAAACAGTAAAAAAAATCCTCCTCTTTTCTCTTTTCTCTTTTCTTTTTTCTCTTGAGAGAAGGCGCCATTTCGTCGTTTTATCGAGCCTGTGACGGCTATTCTGGACCTGAAAATGGACGAAGAGAAGCTCTTGGCGAGTTTTGCGGAAAAAGGACGGTACAATATCCGACTCGCCCAGAAACGCGGTATATCTACACGATTTGTCTCACAGAGTACAAAATACTGAGATAAAACTTATCTCGATGCCTTTTATGAGCTCCTCGAGGAGACAACTGCTCGTGATAAATTCTCTCATAATAGTCTCACCTACTACCAGCATTTCCTCGAGACACTTGAAACGCACGATGCTGGCGGACTCCTCGTCGCAGAACGAGATGGTATACTGCATGCAGCTGGCATTTTCGTCTATTGGGACGATGAAGCTATCTACTACTATGGTGCTTCCTCGAGCGACCGAGATATCCGTCGCGATATGGCAACCTATCTCCTCCAGTGGGAGGCTATTCGTGAAGGGATGAAGAGAGAATGTTCTACATACGATTTCCTCTGAATTTCCGAAGACGGAACATGAAAACTCGCTGGTGTGACGGAATTCAAGCTGCGATTTAATCCAGAAAAATTGCATCTTCCTAGTGAAGTAGTTGTTGTTTACCGGCCAATACTTCTGAAATTATTGCAGGCAATAAGTAGGGTGAGGAAGATTTTTCGGTAAAAATTAAACTTTCCTGATTTCCAGTATCCACCTCTCCTGTTCTGCGAGAGTATAAGTAAGCACTTTTTTAAGAGTAAATCCGCGATTCTGAGCAAGCTGCTGACCCTCATTCCATTCTTCCTCGGAGGCTTGCTTATAGAGCCAGGCACGGCCGTCAGATTTGAGGAGTGGCTTTATCCAGGTAAAGAGGTCATCGATATACGCCGTGGCTCGTGTGACGATGAGGTCGTAGCGATCACTCGTCGTCGAAGTTCCGTCCATAAACACGATACCATTTTTATTGTGTTTCCTCTCTTCTTTCATACTCGGAGAGCGCATATCCTCTACCCTCCCCCACTGTGCTGTCACATTTTTCAGTTCAAGTGACTCGGCAAATTCTCTCACGCAATCGACTTTTTTCCGTGTCGCATCGAGGAGAGTGAAATGCACCTCAGGAAACATAATAGCCAAGGGCAATCCAGGAAATCCACCACCCGTTCAGAGATCGAGGACCTTCATCTGTCCTTTGTCCTTTGTCCTTTGTCCTAGATAGTCTTTCAGTAGGTCTGTAATAATGAGACTATCTTCAATGTGTTTTGTCCAGACTCATTCCTCATCCCGAATAGCGGAGAGATTGATGTGCGAGTTCTTTTCGAGAAAGAGTGCGACAAATTTCTGGAGTTGTGGGTTTTCTCTGTAGTTCATGCGGGAAGTATAGAAGTTCTCGAGAAATAGTCTACTCACTTGTGGTATCTCCATTATTAGGACACTTATTTAGGGGATAGGAAAAAGTAAAATGGGGTATTCAATTCCCGTGGGTCAGAAAATAACACTGCTCCCCAGTCTTTCGACAAACTCAATTTACTGAAGTATCAGCATGTGGGCAAGCATGGAGTATAACTGCTCCATCTCTTGTTTCACCTTGGACCATCATATCATCCATAAAAAAGAGTTAAAAAAACTCTCCCGAATTGGGAGAGTGAAAGTGCGTAAATATTCTTCGCGACAAACTACTCTCCCGAAGGGGAAAGGAGGAGGTTGAGAAAAAGTGAACTGGTTTGACGCATGTATATTATTTTAGACGTATGAATTTTTTGTCAAATATTTAGACAGAGACTCCCAAGATTAACTCACGAATACTAGGATATATCTCCGTATCTGACATACTACGAATCTGATCGAGTGTGAACCAGCCAAAGCTCGCAATCTCAGATGAATCAATAGTGATTGTCCCTGAAATATGGTGCGCAAGGAAGAATTCTTCATATTTTCTCTGTGATCCTCTCTCATTTTCGTATTCTATAGTCTGTACTCGGACTGGGGCTGGGAGTGACTGAATGCCGGGTTCCTGGTAGATCGTCACCAGTCCTATCAATTCCACCACGATATCGAGTTCTTCTCGTGCCTCGCGGATAAAGGCCTCCTGAAAAGTCTCACCTACCTCCACATGACCACCTGGAAGCGTGTGGGGTTTATGACTTCCGTGCTTCACGAGAAGGATATTTCCTTCACGATCTGTGATGATACCCCGAGCAGAATACTGTAGTGAGAGGTGCTTCATACTATTATTTTCGTCATTTTCTCTATAATGCAACCATCATGCTCAAGAAAAAAAAGAAAATCGTTGCACCTAGAGTGGCAAACAAAGCTGGATACCAAGTCCAGGATATCTGGTTTCATCGTGCGAAAGCAGCTGGATACCGAGCCCGCAGCGCGTTCAAGCTCCTCCAAATCCAAGAAAAAACTTCGCTGATACGACCTGACACTATCGCTCTCGATCTCGGGTGTGCTCCAGGCAGCTGGCTCCAAGTTCTCTCACAGATTGTGGGTGAAAATGGAAGAATCCTCGGGGTAGATCTCCAAGAAGTCGACAAATTCTCACAGAAACATATCACAACTCTGGTTGGTGACATGATGGCAGCTGATACCCATGAGAAAATCCGAGAATATCTCGCAGACATCCACCAAGCAAAAACAGGAACACACGAAGCATGGTGAATCAATGATAAGGGAGGATTTCAACTCATCACCTCTGATGTCGCACCGAAGACAACAGGACGAACTGATGACGACCAATACCAC
>JBFZBA010000015.1:0-4512 GCA_041308705.1 Candidatus Altimarinota bacterium | reverse complement strand
TTATTATAATGCGAAGAAGATACTTGTATTTTATGGTGGGTCATATTATCTAATTAAATACCTATATTCACCACCCGCTCACCACTCACCGCCAATCCCTTCATTTGATCGTGTACGATTTCTATAATCAGAAAACTGAACGTTATAAAATCCTATAAAAGAATTCTGTCATTTCTCAAAACCATTACACAAATACCTCTCATGACTCACCCCCCAGCTTGTACCACCATGATTCATCATCTGTCGTAAGCCTTCATATATAATGCTCTGATCATTATTTGTAATTATCCAAGTGTCTCTGCGTGGGAGATTGATACAGCCATAGTCAGTCGTTCAAAGAACGACTGGTCCGAGAGCCCAATCGAGAGTGCGAGCCGTGCTAAAGATAAATTTGACCCATTTTTTCTGATCTTCACTTGCCCGATTACGGATAAGTACCTCCGTAGAGCCATTCTCAGTAAAGTGAGAATAATCGAGGAGTCCTGCGAGATATTGGTCATTATAATCACTGAGGTCTAGAATTGGACTTGTTTTCATCGTCTCTCGCATCTCTACATATGATTTCTGAATTGGTGAATCCTCATATCCATTATTCGCATAAAAGAGTGTCCATCCTCCTCCATCCGTCTGCATATCACAAAATACCTTCGTGTCTCGACCATCCATATCTATCGTGTAGACGCCTGATTTAGGAGCTGTGACCATATTCTTGAGTACTAGGATTTCTCGACAGCTCTTGAGCGTATCCAATCAAACAGTTCGTCTCGTCTCTGAAACAGAGAGATCTATACTAGGTCTACGAGCCTTCTCGAGAGTAATGACATTGTCTTCGTCATCCTGAACAAAGAGGCTCGCCTCTCACACGGAATAGACCATGACCGCAGTTGAGAAATTACCCCGCTGTACATCATCGAGCTGGGCGAAAAACTGATACTTCGTCCCATCATGTGAGAGAGCAAAAGCATACGGTTTCTGGGTCACCGGATCGACGAGAGTATTGAGACCAATGGCATCATAGAAGAATTCACTCGTTTCACCCTGATAGACAAGGGGGGTGGTGCCAAAATGAATCTCGACAGCATTGGCTGGGAGAGGTATTTTCCTCCCTTGAGTGAGAGCTGTATCGATACTCTTCTTGATGAGATTCAGGTGTCTGATACGGATATCATCAGCACTTTCCTGTTTTTGAGGTTCCTCAACAACTGGATCTGAGATAACATCAGTATCAGGTGTTCTAAAAAAGAAAAACCAGACTCCAGCGATGAGCAGGAGTCAAACAAACGAAGATAGGATGATGATTTGTTTCTTTGAGAGTACCATAACTGGAGAGGATGGTACGAAGTTTTCATGACAATGCAACGCGTTTACTCTGCTTTTTTATCCGAAGTATTGCCTCTTATATTTTTTGGTCTTGACAGCAATGCTGCCATTATTAGATATTGATTATCATCACTCCATCATCTTCATCAGTCTGTACGAGCTCATAGGGGATTTCCTGTTCGTCGAGGTATTCATGAAATCCCTCCATTTTCCAGCGATATTTGATTGCATCATCGAGGATGATAATGCCACCAGGCGCGAGCAATGGTCGAGAGAGGTCAAAGAATTCTCGTGTCATACGAAATGCCCCATCGATAAAGATAAAATCAAATCGCTGCTCTGGAATTTCCCGAAGAATACTCTCAGGATGAGGACAAACAAGCTCATCTGCGCCTTCGAGAAAAGCAGGAAGGACGGTTCGTGCATCACCGTAATACAGTGAGAAATGACCTATTTTCTCCTGATTAATATCTGAGGTCACTTTCGGCGGTAAATCCGCCGGAGAAAAACTTCCATCATTCTTAATTTTGAATTTTGAATTTTGAATTGAGGAAAATATCTGCATATTATATCTTAATTCCTCGTAGGCATGCCGAGAAAACTCGATGGAAGTGATGGAAGCATCCGGACAGGCAAGTGCCAGCATCATGGTCGAAAAACCATTTGCAGAACCGATTTCGAGCATATTTGAGATATTTCTCATGCACAACTGCTCTATGAGGAAAGCAGCGGTATTCCAGGAAATATTGGGAATATCCCTTTTATCCCCCATTTCGCGCATTTGTTCGAGAAAAAGAGCCAGATCTGGCGCGATTCACTCAAGTATTTTTTGTTTTGAAATATGAGAGTTGACGGTCATATGAAGACGAAAAACAGAAATAGATTTTTAAGGGGCAAACTGTTTGAGCGGGATGAATACAGGCAGATTGATGAAAACTGTCTATAGCGAGTTTTTGCCCCTTGAATGATTTTGGTACTTTTTTCAGAAAAAGTACAAATCTGGCTCTGCACTGAAACAGAAAAGATGGACTAATAGATATCTCTTTTTATTAGATATTCATGCATTATTATATGTATTGCTTCGCTGTGCGATAGTTTATTTACCTAGATTCCACATATTTTTCACTCCATTCTGTTGCATTCATCCCGCCAAGGCGGGACTGGAATGACGGAAAGTGCTAGGGATTTGCAAAAAAGGTCAAATTCTGATACCATAGAAACATGCATACCTCCGATAACATACTCGAAGACTATTTCCTCGAGCTCGTCATCAAAAAACATGTCATAGATCGAGAAATACAAGATACTCTCAAAATCATCGAATCAAGTGCGCTCCACGAAGACTACCAAATACTCATAAAAAAGGTACTTTTCTGAGAAAAAAACCTCTTTATTGAAAATTGGGGAACACTCGGAACGAGCCTCATGGATATGGTACACACGACGGATGTTCGTGGGCATGAGATAGAGATTTACTGAGTCGTATTGGGGGTCATGCTCCGAGTGATTGAAGAAGTATTTAATGTCGACAATATCCATTTTCATGATTTTCTCCTCTCAGAATCACGGGAAGATATAGAGCACAGACTCATCCTACTCATCAAGCGTGTCATTGATTTTATGGAGAGAGGGATGAAGGAGATGCTCCAAAATCTCCAAGAACTCGATGAAGCCATAGTAGATGGACATATTCGCAAAGAATTTGATGTGATTCGCAGTACGCTCCTGCAATATTCTAGTCTCATCCTCGAATCAGAGGGGGCTCACATACGAGAACTCAAAACGCAAGTCGACAGTCTCGTGGTACAGATAGAAGAGAAGAAAAAACACCTCAAGAGGATTTCAAAATAGTCGTTTGATCCTCTATTTACTATTCTCAAAAATCCATATCCTACATGTCCATGAGCATATACACGATTACATGAGGTGCACAAACACGATGAGAAATCTGGGTGAGTGGCTCCAAAAATGCAGCACTGCCACTTATTGCCAGTACTCTCCTGTTTGAAACCGCTGAGCTGACCAATGTGCCAGATATTTCTGATGTCCATCTCTTAAAGGATATCCTCGAGAGTCTCGGTGCTGTCGTTACATTTGAGAAAAATACTTTTACCATCGACAATCAAAATCTCAACCTCACAAACCTCCGCCACGAACTCTTCAAAAAAGCCCGAGCAACCTACTACCTCATACCACCACTCCTCTCACGATTTGGCGAAGTATCTCTCACCTATCCGGGTGGATGTAGCATAGGAAAACGCCCAATAGATGGAATAGTAAAAGGTCTCGAAAAGCTCGGTTATGCCAGTAGTCAAGTAGACGAAATGCTCTCATTTCGTGGACAGAGTCATACCGATGACACGAACGTCAATGCGTATTTCTCTGTTGGAAGCACTATCGTGCTCATACTCGCAGCACTGGGACGCACAGGAACAACTACCATCGAACTCGCGGCCTACGAACCACATGTGATGAATGTCATAGAATTGCTCAGAGAAGCAGGTGCAGATATAGCACTTCGCTATGATCATACAATCATTGTCAAACCAACCACTCTCAAAAAACATCTCACTGGAAAAGTAGTCAGCGATTATATCGTCTCGGGCACGCTCGCTATCATAGGAGCACTAACCGCAGAAGAATATATCGACATTCATGATGCTCGCATAGGTGACCTCACGGCATTTCTGACGAGTATAGAGAAGATGGGCGTACGATTTGAAAAAAAGGGTTCAGATGTACTTCGAGTCTTCCGAGCATGAAATCTCCAAGCAGCTGACATACAGACAAATATCTATCCTGGATTCCCCACAGACCTACAATCACCAACAGCCATTCTCATGTCTCAAGCAGATGGCGTTAGTCGTATCCATGAGATACTCTTTGAGGAAAGACTTAACTGGCTCGTTGAGCTCGAGAAAATGCGTGGACACATAGCCCTTATGAATCCCCACGAAGCTATGATTTTTGGAAAAACCGCACTCAGGGGAAACACGGTATCCAGTTGGGATCTCCGTTCAGGAGCAGCTATGCTCATCGCTGGTATGATAGCATCTGGTACAACAGAGCTCGACAATGTCTCGCACATCGAACGAGGCTACGAAAATTTTGTAGAGAGACTTCAGGGAATCGGAGCAAAAATTGAAAGAAAAAACTAGTGGTGTTTTGTGTTCTGTGTTTTCTGCGAGATAA
>JBFZBA010000014.1:0-12059 GCA_041308705.1 Candidatus Altimarinota bacterium | reverse complement strand
GCGCTGTTCTCGTATTCCATTTTTTTAGTATACGAGGGGTGAGTTAATTTTCCCAATATGTTCGACGGACTTACAAACTCAGCAGACGGACTCTTCATACTCCTCTATGTTATTACACTGGTTGTATTTTTCTTGTTCGGACCGCACAAGGTATACGAGTCACTCTTTTGAGCACTCCTCGGTCTCGGGCTCTATCTCTTTATTCACGAGCTGACATTCGTCTTCCCAGAGATAACACGAACTGTGTTTTTCTGAAATTGGTTGGTGGATAATAGGGGAACACTTTTGTGGCTAGCAAAATGATCTGCCGTAATACTCTTTTTCGTCACTCCAATTACTCTCTGACTCAATGTATCAGGCGTGGTTCGTGGTACTTTCTGGTTTTTCTTTAAGACTATTGTTCTCTCTGCATTTTTTGTTTGTTTTGGTGTGGTTCTTTTTTCTCTGCTATCAAATGGCACAGGAGTCTTCGGTGATGTCACGCTCATACCTCAGCCACTGAGTCAGTATGCGTACTTCCAGAATTCACAATTTTTTGTATGGTTGACCACGAAGTCAGCAGCAGTTCTCCTTCTTTCTTTTTGATTAGCCTTTTACAAAATTATTTTTTCACATTGGGTCAGCCGTATGTTATTGGTAGGTGGGCTCGTGTACGCAAAGTCAAACGAAATGTTTGCCAAAAAAAGTCTGGATTCAGTTATCCCTCACGATATGTCACACGATGATGGTCACGGGGGTGGAGATGAACATCACTAGATCTCCTAATCGTAGGTATCAAAAGCTGCCACAAAATCGTTCATGAGTTTCTCGGCAAACCGTATGTAGCCGTAGCGAGAAGTATCTGCTTCTAGATAGGGAGTTTTGTAGATTATGAGAGTAGGATATTTGTTTCGGATTTTTTTCATGTCTGCATCAGTTATACTTCCACTTATAAAGATGTAATTAATATTCTTTTCTTGCAGCAAGTCTCAAGCAGTTTTGTCTGCGAGGAATTCGGTTGGATTTGTGTAATTTTTAGCCCTGTATGCTTCTATTCCCAGTATTTGAAGGAAATTACTGAGATTATCTCCAATAGTGATAAAAGAAGTGGGCGTGTATTTGTCTATTCTAGTCTTGAATCAGTCTAGAGTATTGGTGAGGAGATGTATATAATTTCCAGCATTGTCGTAATAGTATCCTCGTAGAGATGGTGTAACATCAGACAGAGTATCTCGTATGATCTCTATTTGTGAAGTAAGTAGGTCAGGGGAGTGAGTCTTTGCATTTTCAGGGTCTTTGCTCGGTATAGTGATGTAGAGTCCTTTGTAGCTCTGCAGCTCTTTTCCTATATCGCTTTCAGAGATGAGGCTTGAGCTGAGAATAATGCTCGATTCATTGAGCTGAGAGAGCTCTGCTTTTGAGAGCTTTCCACTGTCCGCTATGTATATATTTTTGTCATCTCTCGTAATCATCTTTGCGTGTATACCGAGCAGGGGCTCTAGAGTAAAAATTGTAATCTCATTTTGAGTCTTTTCTTGGGGATTTTTCCCTGAAAAACTGTACGCTAAAATCAATAATAAAATAAGTAGAATATTTGCTAAAATGAGTGTTTTTTTGACCATAAATTGAGTTTGAAATTAAGCAGGAGTATAATTATTTTTCATGAAAATACATTTTTTGTTTTTTAGGTAATTGTAATTTCACGAAATATACCAACAGTGGTAGTTATTAAAATTAATTAATTTTATGTCAATTTTGATAAAATACCTTCCATAAAGGCAAAGGTATATACCCATAAAATCAAGACCTTTTTTCTTTGACTTTAGTTTTTGAAAAACAATAATGGGTACATGACTCACCTCTCTGCATTACCTCAACTCCAGAACTTTTGTCAGCTTCTCATCGGAGCACTTCGAAAGCAAGATTTCTTGACCTATTTTCAGAAAGTGAGCATAGTAGAATGTGAGGGTGATACCGTAATTCTGGGTGTCGTATCAGAGTTTATACGAGATAATGTGAGCTTCCGCTTCTGAGATATACTCACCAGCACAGCGGTCCAAATCTGGCCTGAAGCAAAAAAAGTAGAGATAGTGGTAGATAGAAATATAGAAAACCCGTCTTATACGCAGGTTATAGACTGCAGAAAAGTATTCAGAGGAGTGCAGACCCAGAATACAAAAGAAAAAAATGATCCAACTATTGCTACGAATCAAGGAAAAGAAGATTTCTCATCTCGATTTAATCTCGATCATTTCGTCGTGGGCCCCAGTAATCAACTCGCTTATTCTGCGTGTGATGCTGTCGTCCGAAAACCTGGCGTGAGCTACAATCCGCTCTTTCTCTACTCTGATGTAGGTCTGGGCAAGACTCACTTGCTCCAGTGAACAGCACTCGAGATAAAGAAAAAATATCCTGAAAAAAAGGTCGTCTACATCACTTCAGATCAATTCGTATCTGAGTATGTAAATGCAGTCAAAGAGCGTAAAATAGACCAGATGCGTGCCCGATTCCGTGCTATTGATGTCCTCCTCGTCGATGATATCCAATTCCTCGCTGGTAAAAAAAGCACTCAAGAGGAGATGTATACCCTCTTCAACATCCTCTACGATGCAGGAAAACAGATTATTCTCAGCTCAGACTGTCCTCCAAAAGAGCTCACAGAGATAGAGCCGAGACTCGTGAGTCGATTTGAGTGGGGTATTATGGTAGATATTGATGTGCCTGATTTTGAGACCAGACTCGCTATACTCCAACAAAAAGCTCGTGAAAGAGAATTTATCGTTCCTCAAGAAGTCGCAGAATATATAGCCTACAACCTGGGTAGAAATGTTCGTGAGATAGAAGGAATCCTCAATCAGATGGTTGCTGAATATGAGCTCGATGGTTGCCTGCCAACTATAGAGTCTATCGGTTCTCGCTTCACCAGATTGGGCATTAAGCATTCAGTTATAGGTGGCAAAGAAAATGGAATCAAAAATATTCTCCGATCTGTTTCGTACGATGAGGTTATAAGTGCTGTGAGTGATTATTTTGGAGTTGATAGTGAGTCAGTCCTCGGTAATAGCCGTTCTCGTGACTTGATGATACCGCGGCAAGTTGCTATGTATCTCCTCAAAAATAAACTCCGCTATACCTACGAGAGAATAGGAAATATATTTAACGGGCGTGAGCACTCAGCAGTCATGTATTCATGCAAGAAACTCGAGCTTCTCCTCAAAAAAGATCAGAGACTTATGAGTGATATATACTCTCTTCGCGAAAAATTAGGAGTTTAGACAGCTTTTTTGAGTCATTTAGAGAGCTTTCTCCATTGTTCGAGAGATAATTCCTCAGCACGGGTATTATCAGATAATCACATGTTTTCAAATAGTGCCGACAGAATCATTTTGTCGTACCCGTTTTGTGACAGATTAGTGATGAGCTTTTTTCTCTTTTGTGAGAATCATTTTTTGATGATTCAGAGTATCTCTTTTGCTTTTATGCGGTCAGTTCATGTGGTAGTGAATTTGAGGCAGGTTGACCACACTTTTGGCACAGGGGTGAAATTATTGGGGCTAATATCACATACTTTCTCGACGCGAGAGACGAGCTGACACGCGAGCGAGAGAACAGAATGCTGCCCATCTCGAGCTAGTATTCTGTCTGCTACCTCTTTTTGCATCGTGAAAACAGCCACTTCAGGGGCGAGTGTCACATCGTAGAGGAAATGATGTAGAATAGGGGAAGTAATGTAATATGGTATGTTCCCGTACACATGGTAAGCCGGGAGCTGGATTTTAGTGGTATCAGTCAAGACTGTGATTCACCTTTTCTGATATACAAAATCGCTAGCCTCAACATCTACATGCAGTACATCCTGTTGGTATATGTCCAAATCAGCATCCCTGAAACGATTCTCCAGAAGGGGAATCATATCCTGATCGAGTTCTATCAGGGAAAGTGTCCTAGGGCGTCGTCTGAGTATCTCTGCGGTGAGATCACCAGGGCCGGGTCATACCTCTATCACACAGATGTCGACCAGAGCTGTATCTCCTACTATCATCTCGAGAATCTTGGTATTTTTGAGAAAGTTTTGTCAGAGATGTTTTTTTGCTTTTATGCCCACCATCAGAAAAGGAGTTCTTTTATGAATACGTAACCTTCAAAAACGTCTCTTGTGACTCCTTCGATAGATCTTGTCCAGCTAGCAACGGAATTATTATAATCACTCATTGTCTTAGCAAGATTAGCAAATTTTTCATGAGTTGCCTCGAAGTATTTGTAGTTTGAGGATTCAATCGCCTTTGAGTGATAACGGGCGACTTCTTCAGCAGCCACTTCCTTGTATGCTGTCACATAGCTCTCGGCGAGAGTAGGACAGCTGGTGTAACTAAATCATATCAGCTCAGCACTGATTGCTTCTGGTTTCTGATTTTTTTGGATTATTTCCTTGGTCTTCGTGCGGGCTTCTTCACATGAAGCCAGAAATCTGCCATAAAATGTTTTTTCATCGCACTCACCAAAGTATCCACGGCAAAAAGTATTTCCCGTATCGGTAATCATCTCTCCTATTTTCTTTCATTTTGTATCCCTGATTCCCCGTATATGCTTTTTTATATCGTCATGAATATCACCATTCAGGAGACAGAGCTGGTATGGATATTCATAGTTAAATTGCTCTTCATTACTCATTTCAAGCTGATTTTTCTTAGCATCACGGAGGTATTCACAATCCTCTGCATACACTCAGAGAGATAGGAGAGCAAGTGGCAGGATGATATATCTTATTTTCATAGAAAAATATCAAAAATATTACGCAGAAGTGATTTTTTTTGTTTCGGAGCATCTTCTCGTTTTTTTTTGAGTCAAAATGCTCCAGCTATAATAGTTCAGAGGACTACACTCGTGATGAGTATATCCATTTTTTTGATTTTTTCTTTTGATTTTTTCGGAAACATAATTTTTATTCTTCGATATCTTCTATGTGCTCTACCTTCACTGTCCTAGCATCGATGATGAGGTAGGGGATAGTGATTATGAGCATACCTCTCTCGATGGTAGCACGAATAGTATCGAGTGCGAGATTTTCTGGGAGTATAATCGAGCGAGAAAAAGCCCCATAAAAACATTCCTTCACAGGAATCTTGAACGCTTCGCCATATATGTCCGGCTCTGGTCTGTTCCCAGAGATTGTGAGGACATTTCGTGAAATAGTGACATCGACATCGCTTCTCGGGACGCCCGCAAGAGGCGCTATCACGAGATATCATTCCTGAGTCTCAAGTATATCGACAGCGATCTGACCTATATCTTCGCCATGTGGTTCATCGGTTGACTCGATAGGTATATCTCTATCACTATTTTGATTGAGCTCGAGATGATTCGGTTTTTTGAGAAATTCAAACATACAATGATTATAGTTTTTTTCGATACTATGCAATATCAGAGCCAGATACTTTTTGGAGTTTTTCAGTCTGTTCATGAGTCCCGAGCATCATGACGAGATCATCGATATTGCCCATCATAATAGAGGGGAGATTTGAGAAGTTTTCACCAATCCGATGATCTGTGACACGATCCTGTGGGAAATTATAGGTACGAATTTTCTCACTCCTATCGCCAGTTCCGACCTGTGCGAGTCGAGCAGAGGAGAGTTCCTTGTTTCTTATTGCCTCTTCATGTGCGTAGACTCGTGATCGCATGACAGAGAGAGCCTTTTCTCTATTTTTTACTTGTGAGCGCTCGTCCTGACATTCTACCACTATGCCAGTCGGTATATGTACCATTCGTACAGCGGACTCCACCTTATTCACATGTTGCCCACCAGCTCATCCAGCGCGACTATAGCTGAGTTCTAGATCAGCATCACGGATGACCACCTCGAGCTCGTCTACTTCGGGTAGTATGGCGACTGTCACAGTACTAGTATGGACACGACCCTTGTTTTCTGTTTCAGGAATTCTCTGTACACGATGTGTGCCTCATTCGAATTTAAACTTTGAATACGCTCCCTCTCCGGAGATTTTTAGGATAACTTCTCTAATACCGCCTGCATCACTCTTTGATTCTGAGAGAACTTCCACTTGAAAGTGGTTCTTTGTAGCGAAGAGCTTGTAGCACTCGACGAGCTCATGAGCAAACAATCCAGCTTCATCTCCACCAGCACCAGCACGCACTTCCACGATGACATTTTTCTCGTCATTTGGATCGGGGGGTATGAGAGCGATTTTGAGTTTCTCTTCGAGGAGTGGAATTTTTTCTTCGAGCGATGATACCTCCATTTTTGCCATTTCACGAAGCTCTTCATCAGATTCATTCTGGAGCATTTTCTTGCCTTCTTCGAGGTCGTCATTTGCTTTCTGGAGTTCTTTGTAGAGGCTGACGATAGCATCGAGAAATTTCTTGCGAATCATTGTTTCTTTGAGCTTTTTCTGGTCACTAAATATACTACCCTCAGCGAGGACAGACTCTATATTTTCACTTTCTTCAACGAGGTTTGTCAGGTCAAATTTCATTGACCCATACTATTTAATTTTTGGGAAAATCAAACTTACCGCGTAAGTAATGGATTGCGATATCAACCATTTTTGGCTCCTTTCACTCATGTATCCATTCGTTGTTGTCTACAACGAGGTTCGCGAATTCCCGGCAGGGCTCGACATATTTGTGATAACCAGCCTGTACAAATGTTATATAGAAAAGGATATCATCAGCCATTCCGGGTTCTCCTATATCAGATCGTGCTTGACCTCGACCCCAGTCACGAATCATACGACGAGCCATACGATTTACCGCTGAGAGCTCGATGAATATGCTCACATCAGTGAGTTCACGAAGTCTCGGATCTGAGAGTCCGAAGAGTCCATCGAGAATGAGAAATTCTTTTGGTTTGATTATTTTACCAGGTTTTCTCTGAGATTTTCCAGTGGGGTTATTCCCAAAGTCATACTCTGGAATCTGTACTTCTTGACCATTTTTGAGTGCTTCGAGATGTTTTACCAAGAGAGGTATCTCGAGAGCATCTGGTGTGTCAAAATTCTTGAAGTCTTTTCCTTCAAACTCAACATGGAGATTCTTTGGAAAGTCAACATCTGGATAATAATACATATCCATCGGTATAGTTTCTACTCGGTCCGCTCCGAGTAATTCGATTATTTTTTCTGCGAGATAGCCTTTTCCAGAACCGCTTCAGCCTATGAGATTAATGAGGTACATATTTTATAAAAAATTGAGAAAATCCTGAACCATTGATTCCATAAATCTATCACGATCTACATCGGTGACGACAAATGTATGAGTGTTTGGTTGGGCGACATTGCGGAGGTCTGTGACAGTCTGACCACGAGTGAATTCTCATTTCTTCTCCACTCTGATAGGGAGGAATTGACCTGTGAAGAGATGAGGATAGATGAGCATACCGATGACGCTTGCATCATGCACGAGGAAGCCTTCTGCACCAGCAGTTTCCCGAAATGCCATATTTGTCTTGAAAGTATAGAGGGTGAGTGCTTCGAGGAATTTCGCTTTTTTACCCTTCATATTCGCGAGTATCGTCTGCATCTCATAACGAGTGAAGATGAGCTTGCTCGTGACATCGAGAGGCAGGAGCACACTCTGATGGATAGAAGTGAAGACTTGGTCGGCTGATTCTGGATCGTATGAGATGTTAAATTCTGCAGCTGGTGTCACATTTCCCGGTACTCGCACAGCACCTCCCATAGAGATGATTCGCGATGGATGGATTTCTTTTTCTAGGAGCCGAGCTATATTTGTCAGTGGTCAGAAGGTGAGTACTTGAGCCTGAGGGTTTTTCTTTATGAGATTCTCGAGGAGTGCATCACTCGAGAGTGATATCTTGGGTATTTTGACACGGGGGAGGTATTTACTGGCATTGCCGAGCCCATCTTCACCGTGAATATGGCTCGCATCTGGACTCTTGATGATGATGTCTGATTTTCCAACGGGGACATCGAGGACACCCATGAATTCACAGGCACGGAGAGCGTTCCGGTAGGTCATTTCTGCTCCGACATTACCGCCAGTAGTCGTGATAGCCAGGATTTTTATCGTTTTTTTCTTATGGAGTCCGAGAGCCCAGAGAAGAGCAAAAAAATCATCAGCACCGGGGTCGCAGTCGATTATTACAAGAGGAATTTTGGTATTCATGTCTCCATGATGCCATATTTTGAGCCTATTTGCAACTTTTTTAGACCTTTTTGAACCGCTCTCTTCCATCGGGTAAAATAGCCATGAAATCCTCTATTGTACGGACAAAAACAGGGTTTTTCGCGAATTCTTCACCCAGATCAGTGATAGGGTAGAGGGCACGATAGACGACGAGATCCGCTAGTGTTTCCTTATCCTTGGCAATGCAGACGATTTCATACTCTTTTTCACTATTTTTGTAGTGAGTGTAGCGTTCGCCAGTTTGAGGAATTATTCTTGTCATAGTGCGATGGAGAGAGCGAGGAGAGGAGAGCTTTTCTGGCTAGCAGTACCGATGAGGACGCCATCGGTAATGGTCAGGATTTGTGATATATTTGTATCGTTTACACTTCAACCATAGATAATCCTCTTATTGGTGAAATCCTTCAGTGCTTCTCGGAGTATATCCATGACGATTTCTATATCTTCGAGTGTCATTGTTTTACCAGTTCAGATAGCAAATCCTGGCTCATAGGCTATCACAATTGGTTTTTCTTTTGGCCAGTTTTCGAGTACTGTGAGCTGCTCGGTTATGACTCACTCAAGTGTGTCTTCTTCTCGGAGTGGACCGACACAGAGGAAGGGTATTGTCACTGTATTTTTCAGTGCTTCTATTTCTTTCTTGACTACTTCATCTGTTTTGCCATCGAGTCTCTGAGACATATGACCGACGAGGGAATAAGGCAGAGTCTTCTCTGATGTGATATTCTGAGCTCCGAGCAGCACCTTTGCATTAAGAGAATCCACGAAATCATCTCCAGGAAAGACAATCCACTCATAATCAGGATAGATATTTGCAACATCTTCTACCGTCTTGAGTAGAATCTGTGCAGATTCTTGGGTCTGGGTATTTTTCCAATTCAGGGCAATTATTTTCATAGGATTTTTTCGACAGGAATTTCAGAGAGGTTATGAATGATAGATACTCATGTTTTCTGGTTGGCGCGATCCATCTCATAGATAGTGATAGGTGTGTCAAAATGCGATTCAGAGAGGTTGATTCTATCATCGATAAATACAGTCGCTTCAGGTTGATACTTTTCTATAAGAGTCTTGATGTGTTTGATTTTATTTCGTTCGCGAGTGATGTAGATTTCACTAACAAGAGTATCGACTCATGTGATATGGGTTTTGAGCTTTTGGAAGCCCTCATCTCCTGTCGTGAGTATCACTGGAGTTATCTCGGGGAATTCTCTGAGCTTGATAAAAAATGGTACTACATCATCGTAGAGCTGATTCGGCATGCCTGAATTGATGAAAAACTCTTTTGGGTCTGTAATTCCATACTCTTCCAGAAGCTTTGAATATTCGACGATATCGTCGGGTCATCTCCGATATTTTTCATAGATTTCTGTTGCCTTGGCGACATCTGGAAGCGTCTTCGTACGAAAGATATTCCCTTCACCATAATGGCCATAAGTATCACCGAGCGTATTATCAAAATCGAAGATAAAGAGGAGCATAAAAATAATTTATCAACCAAGAACAAGGGTAAAAAATTCTCAGAAAATCTTATCATCGTAGGAAGGAGATATAGCATTCCTAATCATTCTCGCAAGACTTTTTGCATTTTCAATTTCTTTTTCATTTCATCTGCGAACTCTATATCTGTAATTATCCATAATGTCAGCACATTTGACTATAAGTGTCTCTTCTGACTGGGCACATCTATTAATCATGTCGAGGTTTCTCTCGTCCTTATCTGCTATATCCATATTTTTAGTATTTGCTAAAACTAAATCATACACTTCTTCTCAATATTTCTCCTTAAGTTCTTCTTTTGTTACATTTGTATCTTCTATGATATCATGGAGCATTCCAGCAAGGCATATAGATTCACCGTATCAGTTCTCATACAAATATGTTCCAACTCGAATTGAGTGAAATGCTGTCGGTTTGATTAATTCACGAGCGTCCGGGAATTTTGGTACCAAGAAACGAATAGCATTTTCTAGACTTTCTTCGATAGAGATATTTTCCATAACTTAAACAATAGTAATATTTTTATCCAGATACACATCCTGTATCGCCTGAATTAGGTCAATTCATTCTTTCATTGGTTTCTGAAATGCCTTTCGTCCGACGATAAGTCCGTGCCCCCCAGCTCTCTTATTGATGACAGCAGTTCTCACGACCTGTGCCATATCGTCATCACCTACAGATGGACCGCCAGAATTGATGAGACCGATACGACCTGCATAGCAGTTCATGACCTGATAACGACACATATCGATCGGATTTTCTCCGATATGTTTTTCGTAGGCATTTTTATCTTCTTTTCCTATACCGAGATTCTTGTACCCTCCATTGCAATCAGCCATTTTTTGTTTGATGATATCCGCTTTGATAGTCACACCGAGGTGAACTGCCTGACTCGTGAGATCAGTCGCTGTTTCATAATTCACTCCGTCTTTTTTAAATGCATTATTTCTCACATAGCACCAGAGAATGGTTGCCATACCGAGAGAGTGTGCTTGCTCAAATGCCTGAGATACTTCGATGAGTTCTGCGCGACTCGTCTCAGAACCAAAATACACAGTAGCGCCCACCGCAGTCGCACCCATATTGTAGGCTTCTTGTACGGTTCCGAACATGATTTGGCGCGGGACTTGTGGCACACTCATGAGCTCGTTGTGATTGATTTTGATGATAACGGGTATCTGTCCTTCAAACATTTTTTTCACTATGCCTACAGCACCAAATGTTGTAGCAACAGCACTGCAACCAGCTTCGATAGCGAGTCGAAAGATATTTGCTGGATCAAAATAGAGAGGATTATTGGTAAAAGAGGCATTAGCAGAATGCTCTATCCCTTGATCAACGGGGAGAATAGAGAGATAGCCGGTATTTGCGAGTCTCCCATGTCCATAGAGTTTTTTCAGATTCTGGATAACCTTTTCAGATCGATCAGATTGTTCAAATGATTCTTGGATAAAGTTTACTCAAGGAAGAATCAATGATTCCTTTGATATCTTTGGTGTGAAGTTTCAGAGAAGTGTCTCAGCTTCTGCACCGAGAAGGCTAGAAATATCCATCATAGTTTTATGTTAAAATACTCTTTTAGTATAAGCTGTACTCCTCGAAAACAAGCATTTATTTATGGACATTTCTCCTATTTCCTCGGATGAGAGAAGAGTGTCGAGAGGATGAGGAGGACTCACCCAGTAATCGCCATATCTGCGACATTGAATACAGCAAAGTATTGTAGACTGATAAAATCTGTGACGGAACCAAATATCGTTCGTTCGAGGGCATTCAGAAGTCATCCTGTGAGTATCATGAGGTATCCTGTTTTCTCTATTTGAGAGAGAGTCTTCCATGATTTCCAGAGGAAAATACTTATCCCCAAGAGTATGAGGGGAATGAGAAAATAAATCCCAGGCAGGGGAGTACCAAATGCTACGCCAGTATTTTTCACATGCGTGACTCTGAGAATATTTCCAATCACAGAAAGCTCAGGATCAGACATATTGACCCAGTATTTTGTGAGGATATCAGCGATGACAATATCGATGATGAGAAATATCTTTTTCATAACTATTTCTTCTTCGTAGCCTTTTTCTTAGCTGGTTTTTTAGGTGCTTCTTCTTTCTCTACTTTCTTTGCAAAGCGTCCAAATTTCTTTTTCCCAGTGTCGCCTTCAGCGAGTTTCTTCTCTACTATTTCATTCACTGTGAGAGCATCGAGGAGAGATGGATCGTCTTTGTATTTCTTGGGAAGGGGGATATTGTCTTTTCCCTGTTTGAGATAAGGGCCAAATTTCCCACGAAGGACCTGAATATCTCCGTATTCGGCAATGACATTTCCTCCACCAGATTGCTTCGCTGCTATGAGTTCGAGTGCTTGCTCGAGAGTCACATTATAAGCCGTAAATGCTGCATCAGCAGGAATAGAGA
>JBFZBA010000013.1:0-8237 GCA_041308705.1 Candidatus Altimarinota bacterium | reverse complement strand
GGATGAGATTAGAGGTAATTAAGAAATTCGCTTTATAAATATCGTATCCAAGTATATCCATGAAATAAAGAATTTCTAGCTTATCTGATAAGAATGTACAGAAGCGTTTGGAGTTGATTATTGGTAGGGGTTGAGTACAATTTTTGACCATGAAACAGATAAAAATTACTTCGATGAACCTGCAATGCTGAGTGGGCACAATTTCGTGATACTGGGAATATGTGCATTTTTGGAAGTATGCTTTTTCACTCAGCACCTTTCATCTAGAAAAAAGTGTCAATTTTCTCTCTGAGCAGGCTATCGATATAGCTTTTTGTAACGAAATATCTGACAAACATCGTTGAAAAGCATTTCTTTCTCAGCTAGATTATTTGCAAGTTGCCTCAGGAATAAAAAATTCCGCATTCTTCTTTACTCACCTCATTGGTAAAAATTCAAAAGAAGGTAATGCGTTCCTGAGTCATTTTCCTATGATTAAAAATGTGTCGCACCCACTGAAAAGTTCTAAAATCAAAAGGATTTTAGGCGAGAGTATCATAGATATTGAGGGGAGACGAGTCCATCTTTTTGTCGTTCATCTGAGCCTCGGCGTACGAATACGAAGTGAGCAAATACAGGAAATCATACAGACTATTAGTGCTACAAAAGACCCCGTAATTCTCTGAGGGGATTTCAATACACATGTACTTCATGAGATTGCCACACATACACGACTGAGGAGTTGTTGAAATTTTAATACATATCCATCATGGAGTCCAAAACGATGCCTCGACCACATCTTTGTGAGCGAGGAATTCATAATCCATGACACTTATACCTATAGAGATTTTCTTTTCTCCGATCATCTCCCACTCGTTGCAGTGGTCTCTCTGTCTGATCAATGAGCGTAATTGGGAAAAACATTTCTCTTCTGTTGTGCTGCTTTTTATAGCGAGAGAAATTCTCTCACAGCCTCAATAGGTTTCACTTTCAGATAGGTTGTTTTGTAGTCTTCTTCATCGAGTTCAGAGCGGACGCAGTTGAATCAATCTGGTATAAAAATCCTATCCCAACCAAAGCCGTTGTCAAATCAAGGCGACTGGGCAATCTCGCCAGTGAGCTCACCTACAAAAAATTCTAAGTGTGTACCATCGAAATATCCGAACATACTCTGAGCTACAGCACGGCGACTTTTATCATCTAGGAGGCGACAGATTCATTCGTGTCATAACTCCTGGAGGAAGAATTTGATAAATGGTCATGGTAAATTCCCTAGTGTCTCAAATCGCACAGAGGTATCCTCGACGAGCGCGGGCTTACCTGATTTTGCAAATGCTTGCTTTACCTTATGTTCCACTACTTCTCTGAGGTTGAGGGATTGTATTTCATCAAGATCGATTTTCTCGTGCAAAACTTCTATTCATAAATATGCAGTGAGATAGTCTGCTTTTTTCTGATTTCAGGTGATGAATGTGATGGAATTCATAGGAGCATTGTACAAAAATACTGTATTTAATTACACCTGCGCGTCAGTGAAAACATCTCTCAATATATTTTCTACAATAGGAAGTATGTTTTCGTTCACGATCTTCTCGTATCCTGCTCTATTAGGATGTATGCCGTCTGCTGTATTGAGCTCTGGGACGAGCGCGACACCTTCGAGGAAAAATGGTACCAGGGGGAGATCATATTTTTTTGCAAGTTCGCTATAGATAGAGTCAAATTCTGCTTGGTAGACAGATCCATTACTTGCCTGAGAGCGCATACCGAGCAATATGAGGGGTATGTTTTCCTTTTGTATATTTTCGATAATTATGGAGAGATTCGTACGAATGAGAGCAGGGTCAGTACCACGGAACATATCGTTGGCTCAGAGCCCGAGGAGTATCGCACGAGGGTTTTGTGCGATGACAAAATCAACTCGGTCCACACCTCCAGTAGTCGTCTCACCAGAGACTCACATATTGATAATTCGAAAAGATTTTTCGGGGGTATTATTTTTATTTAACTGCTTTTCTAGTATACTCGGGTAGCTCTCATCGAGCGCTACACCCAGTCCTGCCGTGAGAGAATCCCCAAAAGCAACTACAGTGACCACTGATGTTGGGTTTACAGATGTATCATTGGGCGTGCTTATAATGTCTGTATCATTTTTCTGAGAATAAAAAATTATTCATCAAACAATCAACGCTAGGCTCATTAAGAGGAATATTTTCATAGGCTTGAGTATATCCCGTAATCGTTTTACACAATTATTTTTTATGAAAAATATCATCGAAATTCAAAATATCACCAAGACATTTGAGCAAGGTAATGAATCCATCACAATCCTAAAAGGAATATCTCTTCAGATAATGAGAGGTGAGAAAATAGCTATTATCTGACCTTCTGGATCAGGAAAATCAACTCTTTTGTCGCTGATAGCAGGACTCGATAATCCAACAACTGGTAAAATATTATTTGAGGGAAAACCAATTCGTGATTTTTCTGAGCGAGAGACTATAAAGTTTAGAAATCAAAGTATAGGAATCATTTTTCAATCATTTGAACTCGTACAGTTCTTTACCGCATATGAAAATGTGATGCTCCCACTCTCCATTCGAAATCAACCAGATGCACACAGAGTGGACGAGATTTTTACACACATAGGACTGGAGCACCGCAAAAATAATTTACCATCACAACTATCAGGGGGGGAACAGCAGAGAGTAGCTATCGCTCGAGTCCTCGCATCATGATGTGATGTCATATGTGCAGACGAGCCTACAGGCAATCTCGATACCATAAATGGCAAAAAAATACTCGACCTCCTCGTAGCAACAGTGGAGCAAAACAATAAGACTCTTATTATCATAACGCATGATATGAATGTAGCTCAAAAGATGGATAAAATCTATGAAATTCGAGACGGCCTTCTCATTCCTACCAAAATATAGCAGTATGAGAATATATTTTGTAAAACTTATTTTCACTCGTACATATCGATATCTATTGCTTGCCTTTTTGAGTATCTTGGTGGGTACATTTTTGTTTGGAGGGATTTTTTCTCTCACGAGATCACTGTCAGACTATTTCATTGCTGAGTGAAAAATACTCACAGGAGGAGACATTGTCCTCTCAGGCAATCGTCCCATTGATACGAGTTTGCTTCCTTTTTCTGACTTGAAAGCACGAGGATATACGATTGCAGAGCAATATAGCGTTCAGGCTGTTTTTCTGCGTTCAGATAAAATACAGAGTACGCCTGCTACTATTCGAGCCGTAGATGACGAGTTTCCTCTCTATGGTGCGATGGTGACTGAGCCCGCATTTTCCCTGAGCAAAAACACCCTCTACGCTGAACAAGCATTTTTTGATCGCATGGGAATACAAAAAGGGGATACCGTCTATCTCGGGGAGACATGATTTATCGCAGTAGGATTGATCGTATCCGAGCCTGATGCTGTATCTTTTTGAATCTCTTTCTCTCCCAAGGTAATTCTCCATAAGAGTGACCTCGTTGCTGCAGGCATAGATATTTCCCAGAGCCGTACATCATATAAAGTGGGTCTGAGATATAACCAGGAAATCGTGTCAGACGATGACATCACGATGCTGGAGGCTTATGCAAAATCCAATAAGCTCAGATTTGACAATGCACTCGACGGTCCAAATAGATATGTCCGAGGCCTATCAAGTGTCCAGAGTTTTATATCTATCATTTTATCGATTGCTCTCTTCCTCGTATCAGTCAACATAATAGCCAATCTGACCTACATATTGGTGAAAATGAAAAAAATGATTGCCCTCCTCAAAACATTTGGTGCAAAAAATACTGACATTCAATACATATTTATCACCATTTTTGGTGTTATAGGTTTACTCGCAGGCTCTGTTGGTGGTATATCGAGCGCCTTTATCACTCGTGAGCTGCTTGTCTATCTCGGGACCTTCATTAATTGAGATATTCAGGGCACGGGCATGGGAATGAGTATTCTAGTAGGGGGTACTGTTGGTCTAGTCATTATGCTTTCTTCCGCAGTTCCATTTATTTTTTCTCTCAAAAATGTTTCCCCAAAACAACTCCTGACAAACACTCCCACCAAATGAACATGACTGGTCTCGAGAGCTCTCCCATACAGCATCATCCCACTCATGCTCGCCGTAGTACTCTATATACTCTCATCCAGCATGAGTCTCGTGGTCTATAGCGTGCTTATTTTGCTCGCACTCTATATACTCTTTATGTGGATAGCACACTTATGTATCAGCCTCTTGTCACGCTATCGTAGTAGATTTTGATTGATTATTCAGGCGAGTATAGCATCTCTCCAGTGGAGGTGAGTCGAGGCTCTCGTCATCATATCGGCTATCATGACAGCGTTTTCTGGTGTAGGGATTGTGTCTATCCTAGAGACAAATATCGAGACCAACATCAATAACAATATTTCCGAGAAAGCTCCTTCTCTCTATATCATAGATATCACCCAGAGGCAACTCCAAGGCGTCCGAGATATAGTCGGCCCACTCAAAGCGTATCCTATCATCAGGGGGAGGTTGCTCTCAGTGGATGGGCGAGATTTGACCACTTCTCCTGATCCGGGCGTGACCAGAGAATTCAATATGACCTATAGGGACAATCTGATAGAGGGTGAGGAGATTGTAGACGGCGAGTGGCACGCGACTGGGACGACAAATGTGGTCTCTATAGATCAAGAATTTGCCAGTGAGATAGGTGGTGTAAAAATAGGGGATGTAATTGAAGTCTTCATACAGGGAATCACGATACAATCAATGATTACGAGTATTCGTCAGACAGACCAGTCGAGCGGTATGCCGTTTTTCTACCTCGTATTTTCTCCCGATGTTCTCGCATCATTTCCTGCTTCATTCTTTGGTACTATTGATGTCCCAGACACAGAGATTTCCATCATAGAACAAAAACTAGGGCAAGCCTACCCAAACATAATTCCACTTCAGACTACTAAAATCCTCGGAACAGTTACTACTCTCGTAGGTACTCTTGTCCGCATCGTGCAGGTCATCTGAATACCCAGTATCATACTCGGATTGATGCTCGTGATCGTGATGACGACACAATCCCTGTTTGAGAGACGCAAAGATGTCCTCGTCCTGCGAGCATTTGGTTTTTCTCGCCGAGAGACGACATTGTTTTTTATTGTTGAAATATCTGCCATTATCTTGATAGCGAGTATAGTGGCCTACGCTATAGGACACATCTTAACAGCTATTATCAATGTGTGGGTATTTGATTTTGATACTTTTGTATTTGATTTCAGACTTTTATGGATCGTAGGCATCTCACTTTTATCCGCTGGGATATCCGCTTATCTCGTCTCTCGGTCACTCGCGTGCACGCCTCTGAATAAGCTCTTGTCCGAAAACAAATAGTTGAACAGTAAAAGCCTATTTCAGCTATATTTTTTTTGCCATCCCCTTCATCACAATCCCCATCACCTTTACCTTGAGAAAACGAGGGAGTGCCTGGAGACTGTGAGCGAGCACTTTTGAGAGCTAGCCAGGATATTTTACCGAGAGCTCTCTTGATATAGGGAGCAACAGTAGGAGAGTTGCGACAATTATCTGAGTCGTAGAATTATTTTATGCTAGTGTATGCAAGCGACCCAACACCCTCCACATAGACGAGTTCGAGGTTCTCTGGTGTGAGTTTTTCTACCTGGAGATTATGCGTCGCTGTTTCTACTTCATTAACCAGCGTTTCCTGTATGTAGACCGTGTCTGCTTCGAGAGTCACTGTGACGCCTTCAATAGGTTTTTCTGCTGTAAATGCCTTCCAGGTGCCACGAGATAATTCTCTACCGTCGTACAACTCCGCGAGAGTACCATCGCTACTGTATATACGAGTCGACTTTTCATCTCTATCACTCTGCCATGTTCCAACGATGCTCTCGCTTGCGACGAGCGCTATATCTGGGATTTCATTTGCTATATCAGCTGTTTCATCAGACTCGACAGGAGCGGTAGGTCCTCCGGTGTTTGTGTTTTGTTTCTGTGAGAGGAACATATACCCTCCAGCTGCTACAGCTAAGAGGAGGAGTAGGACGACGATTTTTTTCATAGTAGAAAAGTTAGGAAAATTGATTCTCTCACACACGGAATTCTACTATCTTTTTTATAAGTTGCAAAGGAAGTTCTTGACTATTCTGATTTGATGAGGACATTTTTTGGCATACAGGTATATTATTTCCCAGCATCTTCATCTATTTGATACTCCCACCCAGCTTGCCAGTTCTTTGTTTTTCTCCAATCATTGGCAAATGCTTCTTCCCAGGTGTTGCCCTTGAGGATTACATCGAGGCAGAGTTGTGGAGCCTTTGAGCTGACGAAAGCAACTGATTTTCCTGGATATTCGCGTCTGACTTCTTCGATGAGTTCTCGTACACGATGGAGGACATCCTCGTAGCTCTCACCATCTGGAAAAGGAGTAGAGATTGATTCTTGAAGCGGTTCCACGATGCTTGCTGGTTGACCATTCATATCTCCATAATTGCATTCTCGGAGCCGTGCGTCATAGATGACATGAGGATGATCTGGGAATACTATCTCTACCGTTTGTCTCGCACGGAGAAAATCAGAAGAAATAATGACATCAAAAGTCCTTCCCTGGAGTGCTTCACGGAGCTCGTACGATTGCTCTATTCCTATTGCTGAAAGTGGCAAATCATTCCATCCAGAAGATATCCCGTTCTGATTATCTGCAGTGGTAGAGTGGACGAAGTAGGTGATTTGAGTACTCATAAAACTAATCCTGGATTTCGAAGTAAGGGGAGTTCATAGTGTTGATTTTACTTCTCTATTTTCTGAAAATGTTGCCAATCTCTAAGTTCAGCTGTACCAACAGTAACACCATTACCTCCCCATTCCCAACCTTTTGATTCGAATAAAGAGACAACCTTATCACCAACAACCAAAGTTCCGGGCATTTTAATATTATATTCAGTTCCTTCTGGGAAAATCTTGCCATCAATAGCAATATAGGGGTTTTGCCTTGGATTTATATCGATTGCAAGCCCGTATGAATGATTAGAAAGATGATCAGTTCCATACACAAGCCGATAGTTAAAAGCTGAACTGTTGTTGTCTGTCATAGAATCTTCGTCTGACCACTTGTAAGCATTGACCGGAATTACTTTTTCTATTGGAAATTTCCAATCAACAAGTTGTTTGAATATTTCTTTTAATTCAGTGGCAACCCTCTTATGTACAACAATCTGTCCTCTGTGTAAAAAACCATCAAAAGAAATGTACTCAACATCGATAAGAGTAATATTATTTATCACCTCAGTAGGAGCTTTGGTTCCAGTAATTGCTTCTTCTAGACTAACCTTACTGTCAATAATTAGTTTCATAATTAAATATTTTTACTTCCTCATAGTCCAACTCACCCCAAATATAGTGACGATAATAGCGGCGCAAATGAGACAGAGGAGGCAGTAGGCGTGGATGTAGAGGACTTCCTGAGAGATGATATAGCCATTGAAACAGATACCCATGAGAGCTATCCAATTGATGATTCTTGCTGGGAAAGTCTGGAAAAGCTTCGTCTGACTTTGTCACTTCGCTTCTTCATCTCAGTCATTTGTTATACTACAAACTCCTTTCGTCTCAGAAGCTTGTTTCGCGTCATACTCGCCTTTGCACACTTTCCTTGTTCGTACGAGACCCCAGATGGCGAGGGCGGAGATGAGAGGATAGACGATGAGAGCGAGGTAGGGGAAGGGGATTCCGGCGATCATGGTATCTGGATGGATGATGACATTTGAGCAAGAAAATGTCGGATTGATATCACAACCGAGCGAGACTTGTACGCCCGTGAGCATCTGGTATGCGCTCCAGCTGAGGTAGGCAGCGTTTGCGAGTGCGATGAGAGCGAGCACGAGGATGAGGATGTATTTGTTTTTCATACTTCCTAGTATCGTCCGTTTTGTACTCGTTGCAAGAGCGATTTTCCTCTCCATTTCTTCTCGATAAAATCGGCGACCATCATACTTATTCCACTGTTCATCAATACGGACTCCAGCGCCCTTCAGAAGGCTTGCAAATTGCCCAGTCATATTGTGTTCGACGACGATGATTTTATTTTTCTTTGAGAGCTTTTTTATCGTCTCAGTTTTGAGCGGAAAAATATGAGTGTAATGTAAATAATTAACTCATCCTCCATTATTCATTATTCATTCGTCATTCGTCATTTGAATAAAGTCCATCACTTCCATCTTCGTACTTCAGAATCCGACGAG
>JBFZBA010000012.1:0-4388 GCA_041308705.1 Candidatus Altimarinota bacterium | reverse complement strand
ACTTCAAGAACTCAAACAACTCCCAAATATTCCGACAGATGACACGCCTATTGGTCATACAGAAGAAGAAAATGTCGTCGTCCTCGAATGGTGAAAAATTCCAGAATTTAGTTTCAAGCCTCGAGATCATGCTCAGATTGCTGCTCTTCATGGCTGGATAGACAAGGAACGAGCAGCCAATGTCGCAGGTTCACGATTTGCCTATGTCATGGGGGATCTTGTCATGCTCCAATTTGCGCTGATACAGTTTGTGATGAATACACTAACCAACGAGGAAATTCTCAAAAAAATTATCAACAACCTCGGATTAAAAATATCAAGCAAGCCATTTACACCGATTCTGCCACCCGCTATGATAAAGACGGCCCCATATGATGCTTCTGGACGCCTTGACTCTGAAAATGTAACTTATAGGCTCGCTGATGATGATCTCTGGATGAATGCGAGTGCTGAACATAGTCTCTGTACTATGTACATAAATGAGGTTCTTCCTGAATCACTTTTTCCAATTCGCTATATCTGATATTCTACGAGTTTTCGAAGGGAAGCAGGAACATATGGCAAGGATATGGAAGGTATTTTTCGTATGCATCAGTTCGACAAGCTCGAGATGGAGAGCTTCTCAACATCAGAAACATCACATGAGGAGCATCTCCTCTTCTCAGGTATCCAGGAATACCTCATGCAGGAACTCCAGATTCCTTATAGAAAACTCCAGAAATGTACTTTTGACATCGGAAAACCAAATGCAAAAGGCTCTGATATCGAGGCATGGCTCCCATGACAGGGCAAATACCGAGAAACACATACAGCGGACTATATGACAGACTACCAGTCACGCAGACTCCAGACTCGAGTGAAGCGTGATAATGGTGAGCTCGAACTCGTACACACTAATGATGCAACCGCTTTCGCATGTGGACGGGCCCTCATAGCCATCCTCGAAAATTATCAAAACGAAGATGGTTCTGTGAGAGTCCCAGCAGTCCTCGTTCCTTTTCTGGGTAAAAAGGTCATCTAGATTTGATTTTTGGACATAAAAAGGGTATTATGATTTTGTAATTCTTTTTCCCATGAAGAACACACTTGCGCCTCTCTTTCTCGCTGTTACTATGACCCTCTCAACTGGTTGTAGCACAGTACGGGAAATTCAGAAGAGACAATTTGAAAATGTCCTTTCTGATCAGTGACCTTCCAAAGGCGAAAATCTCGCTGAGGCAATCAAATATCTCGCTGCTCAAGAGGTCTCTACTTCCAGACAGGCACAGTAATTTCTCATACCTCCCCTATGGCTGACGCTCTCCCACTTCCATCTCCAAACAAACGCAAGCTCATATTTGTTGCAATTATAGCAACCATTTTGGCAGCGATTCTCATCGTTATCTTGATGCTCTCTGGAGTTGGGAAAAAGGACAGTGCGAAAAATTTTGACCCAGAAACAAAGGAGGTTTCTATTTGGGTTGTGAATATGTCTCCGGCTATTTTTGAAGAACTCAATAAGGGATTCAATGATTATGTCGACCGTCGGGATATGAAACTGCGTGTTCGTAATTTTGGTTCGTATGAAGATTTCCTCGCTATATTTCCACGAGCAGTGCAGGCAGGTGTCTCTCCTGATGTCGTTCTCGTGCCTAATCATGGTGGCCATATCTATCTCGATCCCTATATCGTTTCTCTCGGTGAAAATATTATCAAATTTGATGACTTTGAAAATCGATTTCATGCTCTCTTCGTTGATGAGCTCATATTTGAAGAAAAGCAAAAAGTAGACGGACAAAATCAGATTGTTAGAGGAATTCGCGGAATACCTGTTGGATTTGAGCCTCTCGGTATCTACTATAATCGTGACCTCATGCCGACGACTCCCAAATTCTGGGATAAAATTTCTGAGCTCCTCGCAGAGGATGCGGTAGAGAAAAAAATTCCAGCGGTCTCACTCGGTTATGGTCGTGCAACACCTGCGAGCGCTGATTTATTGCCATTTCTCACGATGCAGTACAAGGGTGAAGACTTCAATTCCTACGATCAGATAGACTCCGTCGAATCTCGCTCGACCATAGAAAAACTCCTCAAATATCGCCTCGAACCCAATAATCTCTCACAATTTAGCGACGCATACAGAAATACTCTTACCAATACTGACCTCTTCACTCGCGGACTCGTCGCCACACTTGTCGGCTACCCATCGACAGAACGCGATATACTTCTGGCTATCGACCGTGCAAAAAAAGATAAAGCATATAACAAGGATTTTGAGGATGAAGTGCGCTGGACGACTATTCCTCAGGTTGAGGAAGATCCAGAAGAACATATCAATTTCGCACGATATATGTATTTCACGATGACGAAATTCGGTGTAAATCGCAACAAGGAAAAACCCTCAAATGATCCTGTTATCCGATTTATGCAATACCTCGCAACCGCTGAGGCACAAAAAACTTTCTTTGATAACTATGAGTACTATCTCCCATCACAAATCGCTATGCTCGCTGAGCCAAAATCTCAGATAGATGGTAAAACGGGAGAATTCAAAATGACCATCGGTGACTGGTATGTGCCTACTCAGAAATTTGTAGAATACAATAAATGACTCCCACATCTCTTTACCTACATCATTGAGAAAGCTCTCGATGAACCAGGCGCTACTGCGAGTGTGATATCCGGAAATATTCTCAAATATCTCAAATGTAAGATGAATCATCTCGTGGATCCAGATACCTATAATACCTCGTGTGAATGTATCATCGATACTCAGCAAAATAATAATCATTACTGGCCTATCTGTCAGTGGGGAGTGTAGCATGCGGAGCATGCAATGAAAAATGCAAAATTAAAAATTAAAAAATGGAGGAAGTGTTTTTCGTTTTCTCTCTAGAATAGAAACTATGAAAAAACTGATTCAAAAAATATTCTGTCTCCTGGCTCGACTCTGTATCCTCCGTCACAAACCTTTTGTCGTGGGTATTACCGGATCATTTGGGAAGACCACCGCGAGGCATGTCATCACCGAGATTCTTCATCGTGCCAACCGTGATGTCTGGTCACCTGAATGAAATTATAATGGTGAATGGGGGCTTGCTTTTTCGGTCCTCCAGATTCGTAGCCATTGAAAAAATATTTTCAGTTGGATTGGTATGTTTTTCTCTGCTCTCTCGACGATTCTCAGACCCCGCTATCCCGCTATATTGGTTCTCGAATACGGTGTCGATCATATCGGTGAGATGGACATTCAGATAGATATCGTGGAGCCTGATATCATGCTCTTCACTCGTCTCTCTCCGTCTCATCTTGAGGGATTTGGGACTGTCGAGGCATACTATGCTGAGAAGCAAAAAGTCCTCCGTCGCTCACAGAAGAAAACCTACGCTATTGGCAATGGTGATGATCAAAATCAATCCGAATTTTCTTGTCAGATATGGTATGGCACAGATGCTGATACGAGTGATTTTGTCATGAGAGATACTGTCGAGCATCCTGATGGAATAGAGTTTGATGCATCTCTCGCAGGACAAAACTATCACCTCGTCTCTCCAATACTCTGAGACCATCATGCAGGTATCGTCGCTGGCGCATTTCTCGTCGCTCACCAGATGGAGATACCAGCACTCGAGACCATCTCCTACATCCGCCATATTCATCTCCCCCATGCTCGCTGAAATGTCCTGAAATGAATCAATGATAGTCTCGTCATTGATGGCACATATAACGGTTGATTTGAGCCTATAGTTGCTGGTGTTGAGATGCTCGCACGACTCGCAGATCGTGATGGGCGAAAGACTATAGCACTCATCGGAGACATGCGTGAGCTTGGTGCTCTCGAGGCTCTTCGTCACAGGGAGCTCTGGTACAAACTCTCGACACTTCCAGTGGATTATTATATTTTTGTCGGTGCTGTTTGTATGGAAATTATTCAGCCGATGGTACCAGAAGCCTGGAGAGAGAAAACTTTTTTTACACTTGATTCGAGAGTTGCGGGAGAGTATATACGCAGTCTGATTGTGAGTGATCCTGACAAATATTTACTGTTTGCAAAGTGAAGTCAGAATACTATATACCTCGAGGAAGCCCTTAAATACTTCATTTTCCCAGAAGAATATCTCAAGCTCGCACGCCAAGATGATCTCTACACGCATAAGAAAAAACATTTTTATAGCTCTCATTTTTCGCATGAGGATAATCAGAAACGCTTACTCTAAAATAAAATATTTTCATAAAATTTTTTAGAAAATATTTTTTATATTTTTTATTTCTCCTCGTTTGTAGCATATTATAGCTATTTCTGGAGGTATAGAAAAAATATTTATTTTTTTCTTATATTTTTTATACCTGTTTTTTTGTCTTATATAAGCGAAAAATCACTGATTTATATTTTTTATTTTTTATATTAT
>JBFZBA010000011.1:0-11224 GCA_041308705.1 Candidatus Altimarinota bacterium | reverse complement strand
CTGTATTGGATTCCTCGGTACATTATACTCATGATATTGTCACGCCACTTGATCAGCTCGGAGAATGTGATTTGACTGCTCTCGCTTTATCACCCATCTCAAAACTCGTGCTGAATCTCTCTCGTAAAAAAGACGAAAATCCTCATATAAATTCAATCTTGGAACAAGTGGGTGCGACTGTTGACAGCGCTCTGGTAGCTGTTGTTCCAACCAATAAGCCTCACCAATTTAGTAATGATGATATTTCACAATTTATATCACGAATGCAGGAAATGTTTTCTCTTCAGATTCACAGCTGACTTTCTGATGTGACTGTGGCTTTTGTGCAGAATCAAATTCCTACTTCTCTGTATCATCCGCAGGCATCTGCTTTTCATGTTCTCGTCAAGTCACTTAATACTTCATCACGGGCAGGATCTATGAGCTCGCATGCGTATGTATGATTCACACAATCATTTATGGATCTTGTTGAAGAATTATATTTTTTTCAAGTTGAGGACTCATACTTCAGTCAAACTAACACACACCGTGTAAGTTCTATTGCTTTTCAATATGCCAAATTTTCTGAATATGATTGAAGGCTTCAATGGAAAAATGGTCAACAACAATCTTTTAGTCTTCAGTCCTCACTTACGCAGCAAATACCAAGTCTCTCACATTCTCAACAGCTACAACACGCGAGAAATGTAAATCGGTTATCTGATATCTCTCTCATGTTTACACCGAGCAGTGTCTACCTCCATCACTCCCCTGAGACTGTGAGGAATCCTCTTATGCATGTGCCACACGAAACATTTCAATCGTGGCTCAAATCTATTTCTGACTATACTACTGGTTTCCCAGGGTTGAAACAGGTTATTGATGAATATTTCAATAACTTGAAATAATTTCTAAATACACACGACGAGCGGTTCTCTCTCCCAGACCTTGAGGACCATTTTCCCGAGATCTTTTGAGAGGAATTCCCTGAAATTTTTCTCATTTTCATCTGCTTTTTTTGCTCAGACAGCTTTTTTCACATAGTCGCTAATGGCCGCATGTGATGCTGCGATTTCATCTGGAAAGAAGAGTCCGCGGGATTCAATGACTGCATCCTTGGTATTGATGATGAGGACACCTTCTTCGCCGAGCTGAATACGATCCTTGATAGCACGAGTTTCGAGTGAGCCAATACTCATACCATCCACTCCGAGAGCTTCGAGGGGCAGCTTCTTCCGAGAGAAGACGAGTTCGTGTTTTTCGTCGATTTCTACTATAGAACCATCTTCGAGCATGAGGACATTTTTTGGATCCCATCCCATCTTCACAGCTTCGCGTTTGAATGTGAGTCTCTGGGTGATATCACCGTGGACAGGGATGATGTATTTTGGTTTGACGAGATTGAGTATGACCCTCTGTTCTGCGATACCACTATGACCACCAGAGTGGACTTCAAATTCCTTGATAGTGATGATTTTTGCTCCAAATCGGTTGAGGCGATTCATCATATCAGATATAGCGAGCTCATTACCAGGAATGATAGAAGATGACAGAATGATAGTGTCACTTGGTTTGATTGATATGGTCTGATGATCTCCGCGGGAGATGTTATTGAGACCACCAAATTCTTCGCCCTGAGCACCAGTTGTGATAATGATCTGTTTGTTTTCGGGGATACTCTCCATTGTTTTATTATCCAGAGAACGGATGATACCTTCCTTGCCTTTTAGTATGCCCATTTCGCGCGCGATAGCGACTGTGTCGACCATGCTCCGACCATTGATGAGGACAAATCGTCCGAGCTGTTCTGCGATAGTCACTATATCCTGTATACGAGAGATGAGTGTCGAGAAGTTTCCGATGATGACACGTTCACGCGCTTCTTGGATGAGCATTTTGAGCTCTCCGCTTACTTTTGTCTCTGATGTTGTCCATTCTTGTCGTGCAGAATTGGTTGTCTCGTGGAGTATGACATCGATGCCGCGTGTAGCGATTCGCGCATAGTTAGCGAGATCTGCAGGCTTGTCTATGCGTGGGAAGAAGTCAATCTTGTAATCACCCATGTGCATAATACGAACTGATGGAGTCTCTATGTAGATACCACAACTATCTGGTATCGAATGATTAACGCGGAAGAATTCGTATTTAAACGCTCCAACATTGGACATCTTTCCGCTGTCTGGATTGACTGGGAAGAATTGTACTTTGTTTTTGAGACCTGCTTCTTCGAGACCTTTTTTTATCATCGCTATAGTAAATGGTGCTGCATAAATCGGCGGGAATCCGAGTGCGGGGATGAGATTCTTCAAGGCACCGATATGATCGAGATGGCCGTGCGTTATAAACATAGCGCGGATACGCTTGAGATGTGGTTGGAGGAATCGGATATCAGGGAGGAGGTAGTTGAATCCAGGAGACTTTCCTCCTCGGGCAAATTCTAAACCACCATCGACGATGAGAATATCATCACCGTGTTCAAACATTGTCATATTTGCACCAATAGTCCGTAGTCCGCCAATGGGAATGATACGAGTTTGATTTTTTTCTGCTTTTGGGAGAATCTGTGGTTCGAGAGGCTTTGGGAAAATAACTGGCACATTCAGTCACTTGATAACTGCTGGTGAGAGTTGAGTAGGTACTTCTATAGGAGTAGGGTTCTCTCGAACTGGTGCTGCTGACTGGGGGAGTTCGAGCCGTTTCATCGGACGATTTGTCATAGGTTTTCCAGGTACTGGTGGCCTCTTCGCGGGAAGTGGGCGGTGATTTGTGCTTCATGAGGAAGCATTGAGCGGTCGTGGCGACAGAGGTGTTGTCGGCTTGAGCTGTGGTTTGGGTTTTGGCACGATGGGTGCTGGTTGCATCATAGGTGACGCGGGTTCTGATGGTGGGTTTTTGTTCACCTGTCAGAGTTCTGAGTCGAGCTCAGCAAAAAAATTATCGGACATAAATAAGAAAGAATTAAAATTAAAAGAAAGTGCAAAATTGGGAAAAAGAGTTTTGCGTACTCTTACCTCTTCGTGTCTGGAGACGACAATAATACCCTAAACGAGGAGGAGCACATGTGATATGGCTAGATTATGAGACATGAGCATCAAAAAGATCACAGTATGAGCTTCATTGATAACCACGATTGGCGGCGTCTATGAGAATAGAATATCCTATATGGATGAGAATTGCGAGCGTCTGAGTCTTGATTTTTTTATTTGGTGTGTTCTGGAGTAGCATAGGAATTATAGATACTTTTGACCGAAAGCAAATTATTCAAATAAATTTTTACCATTTTCTTTTATCCATGTGATATTTTTACCTTTTCACCAAAAGGGCCACAAAAGAACATTTTCAAAGGTATATGTTCCTGCTTTCTCATCACGAAATGGATTCATCGCGAGCTCAAAATGGAGATGGTAGAGATATTTCTTATCAGGTACTGCTGAGTCACCAACATGTCCCACTATTTCTCATTTTACTACTTTTTTCCCTATCTGTATACTCTCGGGTATACCTGAGAGATGAGCGTATATGGCTACATGTCCAGAGAGAGTTTTCAGATAGACCGTATTGCCACGGTAAGTATCGAGATTTTCTTGTTTTTCGAGTTCTGTTGTCCCATGGTGTAGATGTTCCATTTCATTCCATGTAAAGTCCCTCTTTACATGTATAATGGTTCATTCTTCGATTGCTCTTACGGGAGTGCCTTCACTGACATAGAAATCCCAACCATGGTGTACTCCATCGGTTGTCCCTGCTCGAAATGGACGAGCTGCGTTGGGGAGATGAGAAGCATTCGTCGGTAGAGGGCTATCAGGAATTGGGAGACTAAATTTCGTATCTCGTGTTGAGAGAATCATCTCTATATCTGCGAAAAATTGACGGAGACGAATTGATCCAAGGCGGTAATCATTTTTTATAATTGTGCTCGCTCTGAGTGTATTTTTTAGCGTCTCACTTGATACATCTGAGAGTGCTTCTCGCGGAGGAAGAGCACCATTGATAGGCATTATATAATTCACTCCTCGATATGTGACAACTGGCATACGGCATTTGCCTTCGAGCTTCCATCGGACGACCTTGTCTCAATTTGATTCACTCATGACAGACTGAGTATCTCTGCAGGCAGATATCAGACCGACACCATCCGCGTCATCAAGTCGCAGAAGTACAGAAGCACTATTATTGAGTGGTGTCACTCACGAGAAAAGTATCTCCACTGGCGGGGTATCAGAGATAGCTGCGATTTCTCGTGTTGGTTCGGAAATGAGAATGTGAGGTATTGAGAGAATGAGTATCCCAATAGAGAGCGATCGAATCATAGGTTTATGCACATGGCAACTACATTTCAGTGTATAAAAATTTTATTCAAATCAAATATTGCACTCAATTTTCTGCTTGATTATGCTGTAATCTCTCTTTTGAAATATTTTTTATTTTTATATCTCTGTGAAGAGCGGGTGAAGAATGCTTCCAAAAAGAGGTCTTCTGACTATAATTTTTTCAGGTATTTTTCTAAAATTTCATTCTATGAAAAAGATTATCTTCTCATTCTTCATGCTTTCTGTCTCTGTTTTTGCACAGACTGATAATGGTCTCTCTGATGCCCGCGCTCTGGCTGAACAGGGTATCATAGTGAATCAGTCAGCCATGTCTCCAGTCTCGAATCCTTCCCTTGCGACTGATGTCCAGGAGGCGAGTATGTACCGGCTCTATGATTCTATTATTCGACAGGAAGTCCTCGGCATAGCTCTCAAACTCCGATGAATTCAGCTGTCTGATAGTTATTTTTGTCGGAATTATTATCGTGATACAGCAGAGTGGTGGGTCTGTCGAGCTGCGGAATTGTCTGCAGATAATGGTATCATCACTCGTGCCAATCTCCACTTCAGACCACACGATACACTCACTCTCGCAGAAGCTCTCGGTATCAGCATTAAAGCTCTCAATATTAATCTCTCGACCGCGGCTACTTCTACTATTTCTGGCACTCTTCCTGATTGGCAAAAACGACTCATTCTAACCATTCAAGAAAATCAAATCTCTCTCGATGTACGAGATAGCAATGGTCGATCAATAGTGTTTTATGATTCCCGGATTGATGGCACAGCTTCTGGATTTGATATGTCTCATAGATTGACTCGAGGTCAATTTTTCCAGATTCTTACAGCCCTCCTGGATTACCGTGATAACCTCAATCCGACAGCACACTGTACTGTCTATAATGATGGATGCAATGATTGCACACTCATCAATGGTGTTGCTGCATGTACTGAGCGGGCATGTTTCTGGCAGGGCATTCCATCATGTTCTGTGTGTGAGTCAGGCTACAATTTGGAGAATAATCGTTGTGTAAAAAAACAAACTGCCTGTGTAGAGCTGTGAGGGATTGTTTCTAACTATTCTCTTCCTCCTGAATATCGGTATACAGGTACTTGTTGCGCATGATTAACAAGTGTATGAACCAAAGAGGAGATGCTGATGGGTGCACCAAATATTTGTGCAAATATAGGAGATGGAATCTGTGATGATAGATATGAGAGTAGTTATAATTCTCTCGACTGTCGGACTGGTGTCGCATTTGATACTTCTATCTGTCAGAATTATTATGATGGATGTAATAGCTGTTCTCGGACTGAAAATGGACAGACTATTTGTACACTTCGAGCATGTCTCGTGAACTGACCTGCTTATTGCACTAGCTACACTCCTTATGTTCCAAAAAATCAAACTGAAGACAGTGTTTTCCTCGCAAAAGCAGTTTCGGAGATGCGGAATTATGCGAAGGATCTCTCATGTACTATCAATGCTCAATGTCAGTGGAGCATGGTCGGATACAAGGCGTGTGGTGGACCAAGTGCTGCTATCGCTTTCTCGACAAAAAATGTCGACACAGACTTAATTTCTAGCAAGGATACATATATCACCAATGCTGAGAAAAAATGGAATGAAACCTATGGTATTATGAGTGATTGTATGTTCATACAGCTTCCTGCGGAGCTCCGTTGTATTAATGGTACTTGTCAGTAATAGAACGCGCTTATGCATACGCTTGCCACGCTTCCAGAAGGACTCGATAAAAATCTCGCATCTTTGATTCGTTATTATGCCGAAGATATTTATGAACCACGAAATAGTATTTTGGTTCTCAGTAAAAAATCTTTCAAAGGCAAAGTGCTATATTCCTATATTGATCAATTGAGAGAACAAGATTGGCTCAATCTCAAGATAGCAGCTACATATCTCGATTATCCTTCAGATGAAGAACATAGTTCTCATCTTGCTGATTTTTTCAATCTCACAAGACTCACTTCTGATCAGGTTCAAGAAATTCTCATGTCTCATTTGCAGAACTAACTACATCTCACTCGGAAGAGGCATCCCGATAATCTGGGCTGTTGATTCTATGATTTCCAGACAAGTGCGAATGATTTCTATCCGTGTTACTCTCTCATTTTCTGGTGTTTCTATGAGCTTCGGTGTGTTCACATAGAGAGCATTGAGATGTCGAGTCATGGTTCCGATATGTGCGATGAGGAGATGGAATTTGTACGATTCTCCACAGTTTTCGAGGAGTTCATTGAAGCCGAGAATATCGAGCACGAGGTCTCTGTCATAGATACTGAGTAAACTGACAGTTGTAAACGGTAAACTGGTGGGAATTTCAGTCCTGTTTACAGTTCACTGTTCACTGTTTACTTTTATTTCGTTGAGAATTTTTTTCCATCGTACATAGGTGTACTGGAGATATGGTCCACTATTTCCTTCGAAAGCTAATACTTTATCCCATTCAAAAATCCAATCTCGTTCGCGATCTTGACTGAGAAAAGAATACACGATAGCTCCGAGTGCGACTGATTTTATATCATCATCGGAGATATTTCTCTCGCGCTCGATGAGAATTTTTTTCACTCTGTCAAAGCTCTCACCGATGAGGTCTTTCAGAAATATGACTCGTCCATGTCGTGTCGACATCGCTCCATCAGGGAGACTCACAAATCAGTTTGCGGCATGTGTGAGTTGGGTCTTCTGTCCCCTGAGCCACGCCTTTTCTGCTGTTGCAAAGAGTTGGCGAAAATGGAGAGCCTGTCGATTATCGACAAAGTAGACAATTCGACTCGGTGACCAATTCTTGAGACGGTATTTGATGGCTGCGAGATCACTCGCGAGATAGCCGTGTGTTCCATCTCTTTTCTGCAGAATACATGACGGCAGCTTCATTTCTTTCGCAAAAACAACACCCACACTGTCATCTTCATTCTTGGTTGCAATTCCTGCTCAGATGAGTTCTTTTACGACAGATGACATAGTGTTGTCTGGTGTGAGGTCGTGCCAATCTCCGAGCTTTGGAAGAGGGAGTCATTCATAGAAGCTCTCACCAATCCAGATATCAGGATGGACTCCAAATTCACTCATGACCGCTCGCACACTTGCGAGACTTTTTTCTGTGAATTGTTGCCAGAGTTTTACTGATGTTTCGTCACCTTCCGAGAGGAGTTTAAATGCATCACGGCATTCCTGTTCTATTTCCGGTTCTTTTTCTGTTTTCTCGGTAATGGCGACATAGATCTCGAGGAGATGGTGAACAGGATCTCGCTCAAATCCTTCTTCATCACCAAAATATTTCCAACCAGTGATGAGTTTTCCAAATATCCCACCCCAGTCTCCCTGATGCATATCAGCGGTGACTTCATAACCCATGGTTCTGAGGAGATTTATTGTTGCTTGGCCAAAGAGAGGCGTACAAAGATGACCAATATGGAGAGGCTTTCCAATATTTGCTCCCATGTAGTCGATGATGATTTTCTCATTTTTCTGTTCCCAAGTTGGGAATTTCCATACTGAGAGTTCCTGTGCATAGAATTCATCTGTGACAAAGAGATTTACAAATCCTCCCTGGATATTTCCATCGGTGACGAAGTTCTCATTTTTCATGAAATCTAGGACTTCTTGAGCGAGGACGGGAGGTGGTGTTTTCGTTGCTTTTACCGCAGGAAATATATTGATACAAATATCGCCAAATTTCCTGTCTGGAGGGACGGTGAATTGGAAAACATCAGCGGAACAATCTTTCTGAGTTGTTTTGAGATATTTCGTGAGGGATTCTCGGAGGATGCTGGACTGCATAATAGGGAGAGTAATTATGCGCAGTATAGCTGGAAAAACATCTTCGGCAATATTCATTTGCCGTCTTGTGTGCTAGGAATATACTCACGCAATATGCACTTCTCCGCCCCTTCTCATCCATTGATTCATGCTTTCCTACTTCGGCGGGAAGAATTTCAGGGCGTAGAGAGGCTCATAGTGGAGACGCGGGAGCAAGGAGAAAAACTGCTCGCAACGCTTCAAACCCTTGATGAAATAGAGAAAAATGCAAAACAATACAGACTTATCACGACAAAGACTGATATTCTGGAAGTCATGCACGATCCTGAATTGGTTGGGATATTTCCTATTGAGACGCTCGATTGGGATGTGGGTGGACTCGAGAAAACTCATATTCTCACACTTTCCAAGGGTATGAAATACTCTGAAGAATTACTCGTTACCTGGCTCACGGATCATGGATTTATCGCGAAGAAATCAGATGAAGAAAACACATTTTTCCGGCAAGGGGATACTGTCAGTATTCAGACAAAGAAGGGAACTTTGTTAGTTAATTTTTTTGGCAACACACTCGAAACAATCTATCTTGATTCAGTCGAACAAGATGAGTGGAGATTTTTTGCCCGTTAAATTAAATTCTTCTCTTTCAAAATTCCCGATTTTTCGAGAATCATCGCTTCCTCTATGCACCACGGAGAATATTTATCAGTGTTATTCTTTATTTCCTCCAGAAAATCAGCCCAACTGATCCACTCTACTGCTCCGACTTCGTCAGGATTTATAATCGGCTCTTCTTCGGTGTAGCCGATATGAATCGGACATATCTCGTTTTCCATTACACCATCTTTGGAGAATTGATACCTGTATGGCGATACTTCTTCTGCCCATATGACACTCATGCCGAGTTCGTCCTTGATTCTCCTCTTCGCTGCGTCAATATTTGATTCATCGAGCCCTGGATGTCCACAACAACTATTTGACCAAGCAAGGGGCCAGGTTTTTTTGACATGACTTCTCTGTTGGAGGAGGAGTTTTTTGTCTTTGTTGAAAATGAAAATAGAGAAAGCACGATGAAGTGGGGTTTCTGCTCCATGAACTTCTGACTTTGGCATGGTTCAGAGTATGGTATTGTTCTCATCGACGAGGACGACGAGTTCTGGAGGATTGGACATGATTCTGAGGTGAGAATGGTAGGGATTATAGCTGTATACGAATAATTACAATCTAGTTCACGAGGAGGTAGAATGTATAGATCATGAGCACACAGAGAATCACAGAAAAAGTCCATAATATCCAGTGGTGTGAGTGAGATTCTTTTTTCTGTTCTGCTATATGAGCACGAGCATCATCGAGGACTTTGTTTGGTAATCCTATCCACATCATGAGCGGTATTATAAATACATCATCCACTATGCCCAAGAGAGGAAGTATATCCGGAGCTATATCCACGGGACTCAGGATATAGATGATAGCGATTATGGCTATTGTGAGCTTGGTACTCGTTGGCGTCCGAGGATCCATGTAGGCTCGCTTGAGAGTCTGAATTTCGCTCTTGATTCAGCGAATTTTTTTGAGGGATTTCAGGAGAGACATAATTACTTCATCAATTCTCTGAGAGCTATCATAGTTTTCCAGTTCCTGCTTGTAGCACTGACGCCAAGCTTTTTTTCAAAAAATGTTGTTGAGAATTTGGTCATGCCATATCCATCAGGACAGTAGAGGTAGATAGTTGGATCAGTGATAGTGAATTCATCACTCTGATATTTTTCATCACGACAGCTTGCGAGGAGTTTCGTATCGGGAATTTTCTCGAGCAGCGTGACATGGAGTTTTGCGATGTCTTTTTTCTCATCGAGGTAGGGGTTTTTCTCTATGATTTCTGTCATATCTTCGCGGGAGAGTACGAGGACGGGGACACTAAAATTATAGTGATTTTGTATGAGCTCACTGATTTCTTTTTCGAGTTTCTTTGAGTTTTTTTCGCTACTTTCAAAGACGATATTGCCGCTCTGGATGTAGGTCATGACATTCTCGTAACTTGCTTTTACAAAGAGTGCTTTGAGGTCTTTCATGGCGATGATTCTCTGACCGCTCACATTGATCCCGCGGAGGACGGCTACGTAGGTATTCATGCCTGTATTGTATGTATTTTCGTGAGAAAGCTAACTATCCTCTGATGAGATAGGTGAGATAGGAAGCGTATATCATCACAAACAGTATACCCTGCCAGCGTTCGAGATTATTTTTCTTACCGATGAAGAGGGCGAGGAAGAGCAAGAGTGTCGCGCCGATACACATGTAGATATCTGTAAAACTTGCCGTAGGAACATTGATTGGGCTGATAGTTGCTGAGAGTCCGAGAATCCAGAAGATATTAAAAATATTTGAACCAACTATATTACCAACAGCGATATCATTTTGACCTTTTCGAGCAGCCACTATTGAGGTCACGAGCTCGGGCATAGAAGTCCCAATGGCGACGATAGTGAGGCCAATAACGCGCTCAGACATACCGAGTATATGTGCTATCTGAACTGCTCCATCGACGAAGAGTTTTCCGCCAAACATGAGCCCAGCGAGGCCCCCACCTATCATGAGTGCCGCTATTCAGTTACTATATTTCTTGATACCAGAATCAGTATTTTCTTCAGTCTTGCTGATACTTGCGATATAGTAGAGGAATACTGCAAAGAAAAATAACAATACGAAACCGTCACGTTGACTGATGATATTTGTCTCTGTCTGACTGAAGTACATATCAGCTCCGAGGAGACCTACGAGTACGATAGCGAGCAGGGAAAATGGTATTTCCTTCCAGACTGTAGAACGCGCTACAGGTATGAGACCTAGGAAACTCGTCACACCGAGTATGAGGAGGATGTTTGCTGTATTTGAACCGACGACATTACCGAGGGCGATATCACTATTACCTTTTAGGCTTGCCATTATGCTGACAGTGAGCTCGGGTAGCGAAGTACCAAATGCCACCACGGTGAGACCGATGACGAGACTGGAGACGCCAAATCGTTTGGCAATAGAGGCAGATCCGAGTACGAGGAAATCTGCGCCTTTGACGAGGACTGCGAGTCCTACGACAATAAAAAGAAGAGCTATAATCATGTGCCGATTATAGCGGGGATTTCAAAAAAGA
>JBFZBA010000010.1:0-9743 GCA_041308705.1 Candidatus Altimarinota bacterium | reverse complement strand
GGTCCAGGAGAACAGATATTTAGTAATGGTATGTGGGTACCTGCGGCCGGATTGGGGAACCAGGATATCCGGAGCATTATTTCCTCAAGCTAATGGTTCATTTAACATATCACCACCAAGTAGTTGGATTGGTCCAAATGGACCAGTACCCAATTATGAATAATTATATGGTCCTCAGTACTAAACTATAAAAGTATTCACTTCTGGGAAATCGAGATTTTCGAGAGAAATTCTAAATGCTGCAATCTGCTTTTTGAGCAGTGAGAGAGCCTCTTCGTCGTAGACAAATATTTTTCTGTTAACCGTTTCGCTGGTATTTTTTTCAACAAAATCGAGTGCACCTCGTGAGAGAATTCTGTTCTGTCCTGATCAGTCCCAGAGGAGTCTGTAGAAATACAGTTGTCTCTCATAATCAGCGAGCTGTTCTCGTCATTTATCTGGTTTTCCAGTCTTGAAATCCACGACCTGCATCGTGCCATCAGGGAGGTATTCGACACGGTCAAATATACCTGTTAATCTGACTCATTCGACAACTATTTTTTTATACCCAAATCTTTCTTCTACTTTAGCTTTTGCTCGGAGAGGACAGTCTTTTTTTGAGAGATAATTTTCTATGACCTCTACTGTCTCTGCGAGAAAGTCTGTTTGTTCTTTTTTGGTAAGTATCTCATGGAAGAGCGTCTCTTCTACTTTCTGAAGCCATAAATCTCGCTCAGGAATCCGACCATGTTCGTTGAAATAGAGTCCTATAAATGCCAGTCATGCATGTACAGCAGTTCAGAATGAGGCACTGGGCATCTTTCCAGCGGGCTGACGGATGAGGTATTTTTCGAGGAATTCTCGTGGCGACCTCAGCCATGTATTGAGTGCTGTGACAGAGAGGTCGTAGTTTTTTGCCCTTTTTGTGAGCTCTGTTTTTGTCGCTTCTGTCCAGTTGATGAGGGGCACAGGAGCTGTCTGTGTGATAATTATATGAACAGGGTCGACTTGTATTTCTATTTTTTCTCGAAATTTTTCTGGTATTTCATCTATAAATGACGACGGCTTGAGTTTCATATCTTCGTTGTCTGGGGCTGTTATGATGAGGTGTTCTTTTGCCCGTGTCATAGCGACATACCAGAGTCTTCTTTCCTCTTCGAGTTTCTGGTTTTTCTTTTCTCCTTTATCGATGAGGTGATTTTCAAACAGAGAAACTGTGACATTGAGCTTTGATGGATCACGAGAGGACTCCCAGTTTTTACTGGTCGCATTGTAGATAAATACTGCTCTGAATTCTAGTCCTTTGCTGCCATGGGCTGTCATGAGCTCGACGGCATCTGATTCCATCCGAATTGGCTGAGTGGTGGGGGACAGTCCGTAGTGGTCGAGGTCGGTAATGTAATTGAGAAAATCCGATAAATTGCTCTCTGTATGGAGAGAAGCAAATGTCTTTATCTCATCAAAAAATGAATTGAGAATCGAGAGTCTCTCTATCTTATCTTCTTGTTCGAGGGCATAATTCCTGTATCCAGAACTGACGAGGAATGATTCAAAAAATTGTATGAGAGTTTTATTAGCTGCGTCACGAGTCAGTTCCTGAATTCTCTCAGCAACAGATCGAACAAACATATCATCATCAGAGAGGAAAGCTCGGTACAGTTTCTTGTTATAGTCGCCATTTGGGGCTTTTGCTTTTGATTGTATACGCAGGAGATGATGCAGGTCGAGCTGCCAAAAATCAAACAACATGACTTCCCAGAAGAGGTCATTTTGTTCCATATTGTTCACTATTTTGAGTGTTTTTATGAGCTTTTGTGCCTCGGGATGATGAAGGAGATTTTCACCTTTTTGTTTGTGAAATGGTATTTTCTCACGACGCAAGTATTCGACGAGATGGATAGGATTTGCATTTTTTCTATAGATCACAGCCATGTCACTCCATGCTATACCTGACTCATGTAGGTGTCGCATCTGCTCGGCTATAGAGGCTATCTCTATCTGAGGATCTGGAGGTAATATGATTGATATTTTTCTCTCTTCTATTGGTGCATTTTTTGATAAATGTTTATCGAGATTGAGAGCTTTTTCGAGTGATTCTGCATTGTTTCTGATGAGCTCTCGTGAGGCATCGAGGATGGTCTGGGTGGAGCGATAATTCTCGGTGAGAGGTATGACTGAGAGTCACTTGTCGCGGTATCTATTTGAGAAATTGATGATATTTTCCATGACAGCGCCCTGAAATCTGTAAATTGATTGTTCATCATCGCCAACTACGAGAATATTTGGTTGATCTTGTTCATCCATGATGAGGTCGACTATGCTTGCCTGGAGCCCGTTTGTATCCTGAAATTCATCAACCATGACAAACTGGTATTCTTCTCGGATGAGTGCACGAAAATGGGCGTCATCACGGAGACGGTCTCGAACCAGGAGTATCATATCATCATAATCATATCGTGATTCTGCGACGAGAGCTTCCTGGTACTCTTCATAGACATAGGTGAGCTCTCTTTGTCGTTTTAAACGTTCTTCTGTATCAGTATACTCAGCTTTTCTTTCTCATTTTTTTCACCATTTTGAGTCTTTTTTGTAGTGCAGTTCTTCATTATTTGGCAAATCAGCAGTTGCTTCATCAATTTTTGCACGGAAAAAATCAGGGTCTATGCCCTCTCTTTTGAGTTGTCACACGATTCGTATAACATCTCACATATAAAGCTCAGGATCATAACGAGGCTTGAGATAAGTATAGTTTCATTCGAGCAGTATTTTTGCAACCAGACGACGAGCATCGAGCTCTTCCAGCATTTTCATACCAGGAGATCGGACGAATTTCTCAGGATATTCCTCGTCTATCAATCCTTTACAAAACCCATGAAAAGTCTCAATATTTACACGCAAAGCATCTGTTCCTATAAAGCTCCGTAATCGCTCTCTCATAGCGAAAGACCCTGCTTCTGTGTAGGTTAATGCTAATATGTTTCTTGGGGAGACATCTGTTTTTGTGAGAATATTGGCAATTCTGAGAGTCAGGAGCTGCGTTTTACCAGTTCAGGGTCATGCAATCACGGCAACAGGGCCGTAAATAGTATCTACAGCGAGTTTCTGGGCAGTATTGAGTCGGGAATAAGCTGATTCAAAGGAATTCATCATTAATATGTATCAAAATATCAGCTTGTCTTCGCAGGTGCAGATGGCTCATTATTCTCAAATCCATCGAGCAGAGTAGGGGAGAATACGACTACATATCCCAAAATCGTCAAAGCGATGAGCAAAATAGTGAGGATTTTTGCAACGGTAGGCACATGGCAGCTCATATCCATGAATCGTTTTAGTTGCAGAAAAATCACTGCAAAAAATATCCACGCACCGATGGCAATCACTGTAAAGTAGAGAAGTGCTCCTATTTGTATTGACGACATAGTAATATTCCTATTATAGTGAGGATTTTTCTCGTGCAAATGAAATAAAATATTTGCAAAACAAGAGAAATCATGCTAGAGTATAGAAGAATCCACAAAACTATGGCTACAATTCAAAAAGGCAGCACAACATTTACCCTTCTCGACGAGGTGCAGACAAAGTACCCAAGGCTTATAGAATTGCTCCTAGCGACTGAGTCTATGGATGACAGCGAGAGGCAGTACTGGTTTGATATTCTTCCTTCGATGAATGCAGACCAGGTTCAGAGACTGACAGATATTCTCGAAACAGAACGAAAAAAACTCGATGATCTCGAAAAAAAATATCAGACAGAAATCGAATCCCTCAATCAAAAACATATCGCTGAGTGGCAGTGATACGAAATGAAGAAGAAAAAAGAAGAAATAGCCTCAAAAGAAGCCGCAGACCCATCAAATAAAAAAGACGACGCCCAAGCAGTCCTCAATAACTGGTAAACTACACAGCATTTTTTATAGGAAATAGTTGTCCCTCTCTTGCCTCCAGAAAACCGTAGGAACTATCCTCATAGATGGTAAAATAATAACCATTTCTTTCAGTGGTTTTGATTGGTGTACTTCAGAGCCTGAGGTTTTTCTTATGCTCTCCAGACAGCTCAAGAACTAGTATTTCTGGGAACAGTTCTTCATGATTCATAGGAGTATAAAAAATGTCATTGTGCTGTGTCCATTGTCTCTTCTCGAGAGTGATATGTCCAATAGCTATTCTCTCGAGTTTTTCTAGGTACCCACCCGTTCAGAGTATCTCGCCTAGATCACGCGCTATAGACCGAATATAGGTACCGTGGGAGACCTGTATTTGACAGATGAGCGCTGGCCAGGAATAGGAGATAATCCTCCATGCATGAATGGTTCTCTTTTTTGGCGCTACTTCTCGTCTATCATCTCATTTTCTCGCGAGTTCATACGCTCTCTGTCCATCAATCCACACAGCACTGTACATGGGAGGGGATTGCAGTATATCTCCGGTGAAATTCTTCTGAATGACTGATTCGATAGTTTCCTTTGTGAGAGTATCAATTATTTTCTGGTCTATTTTCATTGTCTCTACGGGATGCTCGAGGTCATAGGAAGGAGTCGTGCCGTCGAGTCTAATGGTGGCTGTATAGGTCTTTGAAAGAGTATCGAGGAGAGGGAAGAGGCGCGGAGATCCTTCTGTTCCTATTATCATGAGCCCTGTGGCAAGTGGATCGAGTGTTCCTGCGAAGCCTATTTTTGGTACATCTAAAACTCGTTTCAGTATTTTTGAGACGAGATTACTACTGATTCCAATTGGCTTTTTGACGATATAAAACATAGTACACTACCAGGAAAATATAACTCTTCCGAGCATCTCATCATGTGGGATATAGAGTGGTTTTTTGTTGGTGCAATCAGCTACATCCACACATCCGCGAGAATCCCTGGAATTGAGACGGTTATCACCGAGAACAAAATAATGCCCTCACGGTATCTCATACATGTATGGCTCAAATTCTGTACAAGCCCCGGGCACACAAGTGCGAACATCTTCCTTCAGATAGACTTCGTCTATCAATACTGAATCTGTATTATTTGTAGCTTGCCGGACATTTCCTTTGTCTATTTTCAGAGTTTCTCAGGGCAATCAGAGAATTCTTTTTATTTTTACAGCTTCTGTTCATTGTCGATACACGACGATTTCTCATCGCTTAAGCGGTGTAAATTTATGAGAAATACGATCAATAATCACTATGCCTCCTGGTTGTAGATGGGGCGACATAGAATCACCACTCACTCGATAAGGACGGATAAATAAGGTGCCGTAGAGGAGGACAAAAATAAGCAGAACAGAAATAACAATTCGAAAGAAATAACGCATATATTATTGTGAGAGTTCTGGATACTGATGAGTATTTTGTATGCCTAATCCGTGATAAGGGATAACCCATTTCAATGTGCCAAGTTTTGGGTAGGGAAGGATTTGAGAAAAAACATCAAAATGTCCAAGGGAATAGGCCACTCGTCCCTGAATACGAGCCATAGGCACAAATTGTGCGAGCGTGTATTCGCCACTGCATCCACTATTACTATAACATTTTCGTGCATCCAGAGACTGGGGCCGATTGTCACCGAGGAGGAAATATTTTTCTGCTGGGACAGAGAATGTTTGACTTTCTTTTGCGCATCCTGCGCTATTGTAGTTGAGACAAGTGTAACCAAATTTTTCCTCGAGATACTCTGATTCATCCAGCTGTATAAATGTTTCTGGATTTTCTTTTGTTGCTACTGAGACATAGCCATTTTCTATTTTGACAACATCACCGGGCATACCAATAACTCTCTTTATGAGGTATCGTTTTTCTGGGCCTATGCCAGGAGTAAAGACGACGACATCTCCGCGTTCTGGATAAGAGAGCCTGTAGGTCATCTTGTCCACGAGGATGAATTCACCATCACTGTATTGCTGTCATTTTGCTGTATAGGTGATATTTCCACCATGAAATGTCGACTCCATTGAGGGGCCAATAATTTGGAAAGGTGAGAGTATGTAGGAACGGATAAAGAACACTATAATCAGCACAAAACAGAGGTCTATCCAGGCATCCAGACCCACATATTTTATTTTTGGTAGATGTCTATAGGGGTGCCTATCTTTCCAGAAAAAATACACAGAAAAAATAGCAACTATAGTACCAATAAATATAAGGAATCGAAGCGCTATATGAATATCGTAGAGAGTGAAAAGACAGAGAAGTATTATAACTATGAGGATATAGAAAAACGCTTGATCAACAGGTGAGAGACCTCCGTGATAGGTGTATTTTTTATCATCCTGCATGAGTCCAGCGAGGAGCAGAGGGGGGAAGATGAGACCTAGAATCGACCATCGAATCTCTATATTGAGTGCTCGTGAACGCTTCCAAGTAACAGCGAGATAGGTCCAGATAAATAATCCAAGCCCCAGGAGCGATGCTCCATAGATGATCATTTGGATAAAATCTACACCTCCTCCTATGAGAAAAACTGAGCTCGGATGAACGAAAGCATCAACAGAAACAAGAAAAAGTAATATCACATATGTAATACCGTAGATATAGTCTGCACGACCAATTTTTCCCTCCAGAGAGAAAAGGAGATTTCTGAGAATATTCATGAGCGGATTATAAGAGTTTTTATGGGAGTACAAATACTTAATATATTTGACAGTCGCGGTTTCACATATAGTCTATTATTGTATCAATGGCAGGGCAGGGTTTGAGCACTGGCATATGCAACATCTTTTTTCAGAAACACCAGGGCATGATAGTTATCCGATAGAATCTATTATTGGTACTTTATGAAGATTTACTGATGATAGAATGTTTGATTACTTGGAGTGGCAATTAAAAAATCTCAGTGATTTACAACACCCAAAAACAGTAGAAATTCAACAAATACTTGAGGAAAACTGATACTATTTATCTGATAGAAATATTTTTCTCCGAAATATTCCAATCGTTCGTCGCGAATTGACTCTGATGAGTCATACTATAAAAACACAAATACAAGATACTGTTCGTGAAAAAGTGACTTGATTTTTAGCTCCGGAATCTGTGGCAAAAAAAATCGAGGCAGCGTAGTCTTTCTATAATCATAGATATTTTATACACATAACATACATTATGTGAAAATAGATTTGTGAGAACAACGGTATTCCCTATAATGCTTTCATGGACAAAAAAGTATTTTTTCAATTGTTTGGTTGGTATGGCGCCATTGCTATCGTAGGTGCTTACTATATGGTGAGCTTTGGTATACTCGATGTTCAGTCTATATTCTACCAACTCCTCAATATCACAGGTGCCCTCTGAATTGTTACGATTAGTTATATAAAATGAGCCTATCAGCCGATGACTCTCAATCTCATCTGGTTTATTATTGGAATGATTGCGCTGATAAAACTCTTTTTCTAATATGTCTCTCTTTGAAGCAATCGAAAAATTTCTGATGTATCTGACTATCACGCGCGGCATGAGTCCTCGGACGATTGAACAATACGGACGGCATATGTCGGCCTTTCTGTGCTTCATGCATCCTGAGGTTCGGAAAATTGTACCAAAAGGCTTCGATTTGGCGCGTTTTTTTTCATCCCAGGTATCAATACAGCCTGAGGCCTCGGAAAACGCGTCTTCTGAAACTATGAAACAGCTCGAAAAAATATCATGGATAAGAACGGATAAAATCGATCAACATATCTGTGATCATTTCCGATTGTCACTCGCACAAGGAAATATTTCCATTACGACGGTCAATGCGTATATGATTTCACTCAGAGCGTTTCTTCATTTTTGTAAAAAAACACATATTCCAACTGGTATAGAATTTAGTGATATAGAATTACAGAAAAATCGTGAGCGAAAGGTAGAATATTTGACATGAGACGAACTTCAATCCATAGTATCATCTATTGACACAGAAGACATATCTGACCTCCGAGACAGGGCTATTATTTTGACCATTTTTAGCACTGGTTTACGCGTCTCCGAGCTTACTGCCCTGGATATCAAAAATGTAAATCTCGATACCATGGAGTTCGCTATTCTCGGTAAAGGTCGAAAAGTCAGAGTCGTGTATCTCACTGAGTGGGCTTGCGATGCGATTCGAGCATATCTGGAGAAAAGGGAAGACCACTTCCCTGCACTGTTTTTAAAACACGGTTGATGAAAAGTACAAAGTACAAAGTACAAAGTACAAAGTGAAGGATTTGTAGAATTTGAACCAGATAAGGTTCGATTTGATAGATTCCTTGTCACAAAAATGGTTTCAGATAGAGCACTCAAGGCAGGTATCGTAAAACCTGTTTCTGCTCATACTATACGGCATTCCTTTGCCACTACCCTGCTCTGAAATGGTGCTGACCTACGCTCAATCCAAGAGCTTCTCTGACACAAGAATATCGCTACGACACAGGTCTACACGCATGTGACGAATAAACAACTTCGCGAAGTTCACCAGAAGTTTCATGTGTAAGTGTCCGTCATTCCAGAATTTTGAGTGTAACAAGGTGGAGCGAAAAATATGTGGAATCTAGGTAAATTTCTATGCGAAGCAAGCAGTATCTTTTTATAAAAAATGGATTTTATTATTCACCTGGATTCCGGCTCGAATATTTCCCCGCGTATGCGATGAAAATATCCGTCCGGAATGACGAAGAAAGGAATTTGCTATTCTTATAAATACATTACTATTCATCCATGACTTCCCTCCCATCAAATCTCCTCTGAGTTTTTGAAAACATCCCCCCTGCTCATCAAGAAAAAACTATTGCTGGCTGGTCGCAGCCTCGTGATATCGTCTCATTTCGAGTGAATCATCTCAAGTCCTCTCGTGAAGAAATCACAGAAGAACTCCAAAAATCAGCACTTCCCTATTCTGTTTGGGAATTTTCTCCTGATGCGTTTTATCTCGCAAAAGAACACGAATATGCACTCCGAGGTCTAGAAATATATAAAACTGGTAAAATCTATGTCCAGAGTCTCTCGAGCATGATTCCCGTTCTGTGTCTCGATATCCAGCCAGGTCAGAAGATCCTCGATATGACATCAGCACCTGGTTCCAAAACTACACAGATAGCAAGTATCCTCAAGTGAAATTGCAAAATCACGGCTCTCGAGAAATTCGGTATCCGACTCGAGAAGCTCGTCCATACAATCAAATCACAGGGTGCTGAGGATTGTGTTGAGGTAATAAAAATCGATGCAACGGAAATCGTCTCTCACTATAGCAAAGATGAAAAGGGAAATAAAGGTGCGAAAATGTTTGATCGAATCCTCCTCGATGTCCCGTGTAGTTCTGATGGGAGAATCAATCTCCAGGATGAAAAGACATTCAAATGGTACAGCGGTGAGAAATCACAATCAAAATCTACGATTCAATACGAGATGCTCGAACAGGCTCGAAAAATGCTCGCTGATAATGGCCGCATCGTCTACTCGACTTGTTCTGTCTCTCGCCGAGAAAATGAAGAAGTTATCCAGAAATTCCTAAAAATTCACCCAGAATTTCACCTCCTTCCCTCCCCTGTCACACCTGATTACACCCTCGAAGAAGGTACGAGTCGCTGGTACCCGAGTCCTATGACGGAAGGGTTTTTTGTGGGGATTCTAGAGAGAAAATAGTTTATTTAGCTATATTGCCTGCGAGATAAGTGAGAGAATGCCTGCTAATCATAAAAAAACTAGTACTAAAAAAAAATTGCATATCCATTTTAACCAAAGAGGAATTTTAGATTTTTTAACTAATTTATAAAAGAAAGTAATTCCAACAGCTAAAATTATCCATCAAGCAAAACCTACTATATTGAGA
>JBFZBA010000009.1:0-14520 GCA_041308705.1 Candidatus Altimarinota bacterium | reverse complement strand
CCTCCTCAGCCGAGCTACAAACAATATATGTTTACACCGACAGATGATGCTGGTGAGCTCAAATTCGCTCCTTATGAAGTGACAAAAAAGTTTCATGATTTTGCACTCGATGATTTTATCATCAACAACATTGATAAAAAAGGTTATGAAAAGCCAACTGAGATCCAAGAAAAAACACTCCAGGCTATCATGGATGGAAAGGATATGCTCGGTCTCGCAAATACAGGTTCTGGTAAAACAGCGGCATTTCTCATACCTATATTGCATCGTATGCTCTCTGGTGTGAAGAGTCGTCTCCTCATCATGACTCCTACTCGAGAACTCGCTGATCAGATTCAGACAGAATTTAAATGGATTGCAGCAGGGACATTTCTCCGCTCAGTCGTCGTCGTCGGTGGAGCAAATGCTCGTAATCAAATCATGGACATCAAACGCGGTGTTCACTGTATCGTCGCGACTCCTGGTCGTCTCAAAGACCTCTACGATCGTGGTGTTATCGATTTCTCTGACTATGGTCATGTCGTCCTCGACGAATTCGACCGTATGCTCGATATGGGTTTCATTAATGATATCAAGGAGATAATGGCTATGCTCCCAGCTGAGAAGCAAACTGTTCTCTTCTCGGCAACTATGTCCAAGGATATTGAACGACATGTTCACTCTTTCCTCAAGGAACCAGTACAGGTCACGATAAAATCAGAACCAGTCGGTTCTCGTGTTGCTCAAGAAGTCGTCTTCTATACAACGGGTATCGATAAGAAGAAAAAACTTCATGATATCCTCGAAAAGGATACAGAAGGAAAATACCTCATCTTTACCCGTACAAAGCGAGAAGCAGATAGAGTGTCTGATGACCTCCGTGATCTCGGTGCTTCTGTCGATGCGCTCCACGGTGATAAATCTCAGAATCTCCGTCAGAGAATTACCAACAATTTCCGTACGAATAAAATCCGTATCCTCATCGCGACTGATGTCGCTGCTCGAGGTCTCGATATCCCTGATGTCTCTCATGTCATCAACTTCGACGAACCGGCTACTCGTGAGGACTATATCCACCGAATTGGTCGTACAGCTCGTGCTGGTAAACAGGGGACTGCTTACACCTTTGTCAAAGGCGGCGAATACTAGTATAAATGCGGAAAAGCGTCGCATCTCTTCGTCAGCTTCATTTTTTGTCTCAGTCATTCGCATACAGCGAACTCCTTTCGTCAAAAAAATTGCTTTCTCAACCTGCTCGCTTTTGCACATTTTCTCAAGAAGTATGAAATATTTCTATTCGTAATTTGATGACTCATGTTTCATTTTAAGGTTGAAAATACTGACTGATTCGCTCGTGCAGGAGTTCTCAAAACTCCTCACGGGAGTATTCAGACGCCTGTATTTATGCCCGTCGGTACTGCTGCGACAATCAAGTGAGTCACGAGAGAGTGAATTGCGCAGATGAAGACACAGATCATGCTCAGTAATACCTACCATCTCATGCTCCGTCCTGGAGCTGATGTGGTCGAGAAAATGGGTGGACTGCACCAGTTTATGAATGTTGACCTCCCTATCCTCACGGATAGTGGGGGATTTCAGGTATTTTCTCTCGGTAATCCACGGAATGGTGGTCCTTCTCTCGTCAAAACTGATGACGAGGGTGTCGAATTTCAGTCTCATCTCAATGGTGACAAGCACTACATGACACCAGAAAAAGCGATGGATATACAGTCTCAACTCGGCGCTGATATTATTATGGCTTTCGATGATGTCGCTGCGGGTGGTTCCGCAAAAACTCGAGCCCGTGAAGCACTCACGCGTACCCATATGTGGGCAGAGCGTTGCGTATCACAGTGGCAAAAAAACGAAACGATTCGTGCAGAGAAGTGACTGCATCCACAGACACTTTTTCCTATTATTCAGGGCGTGACATACGACGATCTTCGCCTCGAGTCCGTTCGCTTCTTGCGAGACCTTCCAACTCTCGGAATTGCTATCGGCTGACTCTCTGTCGGTGAAGGAAAAGAATCAATGCTCTCAACACTTGATTTACTTGCTCCTGAGTTGCCACCAGAAAAGCCTCATTATCTCATGGGGGTGTGAACTCCAGAGGATTTGATTGAAGCGATTGCTCGCGGGGTTGATATGTTTGACTGTGTACTCGCGACACGACTCGGTCGTCATGGTGAAGCCTTCACTTCCAAGGGTTATCTCAGAGTCGATAGGAGCTCGCTCGATGGTTCGATGGAAAAACTTCCCGTCGCACCGGGACTTGAAACTTCCGTGAGTGAAAACTACACACTCGGATATCTCCGTCATCTGTGTCATGCTGATGAGATGCTGGGACAGATACTTCTCTCGATGCACAATGTCGAATTTCTCATGCGACTCTGTGACCGTGCGAGAGAGGCAATTCAGGCAGGACAGTATGAGAATTTCAGGAAAAACTTCTGGGAATCCTATACAGTCTAGGCTTCTCAAGTATCTCCTTGACACTGCACCTTTTTCTATACAATACCTACAAAATTAGTCCTTATTGTTCTGTATTAAAGTGCAAAATGCAAAGAGCAAAAAGCAAAATGATGGATTTTTACAAATTCCTCCATTTTTAATTCTTAATTTTTAATTCTTAATTAATTTCTATGTCTGCTGTCGAAGACAAACTCCGCAAGATCCGTAATATCGGTATCATTGCGCATATTGATGCTGGTAAAACTACCACTACAGAGCGTGTACTTTTCTACTCTGGTAAGACTCACAAAATCGGTGAGGTCCATGATGGTGCTGCGACGATGGACTGGATGGAACAAGAACAAGAGCGAGGTATTACTATTACTGCTGCTGCGACTCGTACAGCATGGAAAGGTCTCGATATCAATATCATCGATACTCCAGGACATGTGGACTTCACTATCGAAGTCGAGCGATCTATGCGTGTTCTCGATGGTGGTGTCGTCGTATTCGACGGATCACAGGGTGTAGAACCTCAATCAGAAACTGTCTGGAAACAGGCTGATAAATACGGTGTTCCTCGTATCGCATTTGCAAACAAGATGGACAAGACCGGTGGTGATTTTGAGATGACATTTGCCTCTATCCAAAAAAGACTCGCTGGAAATAAAGTTGTGAGAGCACAGCTCCCTATTGGTCGTGAAGGTGATTTCTGTGGAGTTCTCGATCTCGTGGAGATGAAAGCGTATGGATTTAAGGGGAATATGGGTGTCGAACAATACGAACTTCCTTTCCCAGAAGATATGCGTGAACGAGCAGAGGCTGCTCGTCTCGAGCTTATCGAAAAAGCTGCAGAACAAGATGATGCTCTCATGAACAAATATCTCGGTGGAGAAGAGCTCACTGCCGAAGAAATCAAATCAGGTATCCGAAAGGGTGTCATCTCTGGAAATGTATTCCCACTTTTCTGTGGTTCTGCACTTGCCAATGTGGGTGTACAGAGAGTTCTCGATGCTGTCGTCGATTACCTCCCATCACCTCTCGATATCAATGAAGGAAAGATTTCTGGTACTGATATAGATGATGATGAAAAGGTCGTAGAATTCAAACAACTCGATACTGAGCCTCTTTCAGCACTCGCATTTAAGATTATGACTGATCCATTTGTTGGTCGTCTGACCTTCGTACGAGTCTACTCTGGTGTCCTCAAATCAGGAACAGCTGTCTACAATGCTAACAATGGTGAAACAGAACGAATCGGTCGTATCGTCGAGATGCATGCGAATAATCGTAAAGAAGTAACCGAAATCACAACGGGTAATATCGCTGCGGTTATTGGTCTCAAGGAGACAAAAACTGGCCACACTCTCTGTGACAAGGCTCATCCTATCAAGCTCCTCTCTCTCGATTTCCCAGAACCAGTTATCTCTGTCTCTGTCGAACCAAAATCAAAAGCAGATCAAGAAAAAATGGGCGTCGCTCTCGGTAAACTCGCTGAAGAAGATCCTTCATTCCGTATCCGCTCTGACAGTGAAACAGGTCAGACTATCATCGCTGGTATGGGTGAGCTTCACCTCGATATCATCGTCGATCGTATGCGCCGTGAATTCAAGGTCGAATGTAATGTCGGTGCTCCTCAGGTAGCCTACCGTGAGACGATTACTCAGGAGGTCAAGGATCAGGAATATTCATACAAGAAGCAAACAGGTGGTCGTGGTCAATTTGGTCATGTTATCATCACTTTCGAGCCTATTTCTGAGGCTATGCGTCAGGCGGAGCCAGAAGAATACAAGGATGAAAATAGATTTATCAATGAAATCACCGGATGAGTTATTCCTCGAGAATTTATACCAGGTGTCGAAAAAGGTCTCAATGCTTCCTATGCTCGAGGTGTTATCGCAGGATACCCACTCGTCAATGTCCAGGCAACACTCACATTTGGTTCTTACCATGATGTCGACTCAAATGAGCTCTCATTCCGTATCGCTGCCAGCAAGTGTTTCCGAGAGGCATCAAAGAAAGCGAAACCAATCCTCCTCGAGCCTGTCATGAAAGTAGAAATCAATACTCCAGAAGAGTACATGGGTGATATCCTCGGTGATGTCAATGGAAAACGAGGACAGATTAATGAGATGGGAGATCGTGGTATGGCAAAAATCATCCAGGCTCATATTCCTCTCTCTGAGATGTTCGGATATTCTACTGCTCTTCGATCAAACTCTCAGGGTCGTGCGACTTACGCGATGGAGTTTTCTCACTATGCACCAGTTCCTGCAAATATTACAGAAAAAATCCGTACTGAGAGAGGTGTTAAATTCGAAGAAGACGACGAGTAGTATTCTTTGGCTGAATTTATTCAGTACAAAAGACAAAGTACAAAAGACAAAATGACGGATCCTTGAAAAATCCCTGGCCGAGAGGTTGGGGATTTTTAGTTTGATTTTATCTTTCTCAGACTACAATAGTCACATATGAAAACATTCCTCCTCAAACTTTGCTACTCGGCATGCCTTTGCTCATCTCTCCTGTGCTCTGTGCCTGGACTCACTTTCGCTTATTCCTCAGTGGATGTTGCCCGTGCAAATATCCTCGCGACTGGATCTGGTCAAGTTATTGTTAATCATTCTGATGATCCTGCCCTCTACCGTCTGGATGATACTATGCTCCGACAAGAGCTCATTGGTATAGCATTGCAGATATCAGGGCTTGAAGCTCCGTGGGATTATGTATGTAGGTGATATTTCTCTGATGCTACATTTGCCTCAGCTCACATGGATGCATGGGTTTGTCGTGCATTTGAGATTATGGCTGATAAGGGATTTGTCACTCGTGCCAACAAAACGACTCGTCCGCGTGATTCTGTCACTCGCGCTGAAGCCTTGGCTATGGTCGTCCAGGGAGGACAGATATCGCTCACACCAGGAAATTATACCACCAATTGGCTTAAAAAAGAGTGATACGCTGATTGGCAGACAAAACTTCTTTCATCTCTCACAGATTGTCGGATATATAATCAAGGTCAGAGCTGTGAAGACGGTAGTGAACTCAATACTGCTATAGGGAATTTCCGTCCAAATTCTCCTGCGACTCGAGCTGATGTCTTTGAATTTCTCATGTATACTCCACACTTTCAAGCCCTTCAAAATTCTTTTTGCGCACAATATTTTGAAAATCTTTCTTCAGGCATAGATCCTGACATTTCCATTATTACTCTGGAAAAAATAGTAGATGTCTGTCCAAATATATAATTTTACTTTATGAGAAGAGTTTTCTTTTTTTGTGCTTCTTTTTCTTTTTTATTCAGCACTTTCGCACTTGCGAATTCTTCGCCTGTCGTTCAGGTTATTTCTTACAAGGAACCGCTTGGTATGTATTTTTCTCTCCAGTGATGGGGGAGTGGGTCTATCATTGATTCTTCGGGTCGTATACTCACGAATAGTCATGTTGTTGATGATGGCTTTGGTGGTCTGTCAGATGATTTTTCCGTCTGTATCACTGAGAATCCGAGCCTGCCTCCGAAGTGTCATTATACCGCTTCTGTGATAGCGCGAAATACGACAAAGGATATTGCTTTGTTGCAGATTGATGCGACTGATATATTTGGTCGTGCTGTGAATTTCAGTAGCTTTGCGACACTTCCTCTCGATTATTCCTATATTCCCAATGCGGGAGATGCAGTCATAGCTCGTGGGTATCCATGGGTGGGTGCGAATACTATCACAGAGACCCAGGGTATTGTCTCGGGTACTTATGCGTATAACAATAATACCTACATCAAGACCGATACACTCATCGCAGGTGGCAATTCTGGAGGGCCCTTGATTCGGGATGGCAAAATGGTTGGCGTCAACACATTTCTCATCGGTGGTTCTTCTGACCCTGCTCTGGGCTATTCCCTGTCTATCCGGGAGGCACAGGATTTCATACAGTCTTCGCTCGCTTCTCCGACAAAGATTCAGACAAATAGCCCGAAATTTCCCGGTTTCCTCCAGTCTGTCGATGGTTTTACCCAGCAGCAGAAAATTACTGATTCACTTATCACCATCAATCTGCCACAGAAATATAATATCACCACCTACATACCAGCCACATCTATCGAGGGGCAAATCTCGGAGGAAAATACGACTGCCGTGTATGCATTTTCTTTTATGCATTTTGCGACTCCACGACTTCGTACTCCGGAGGAGATACGCTATTTCCTCGCGAGTCAATCATTTTTCCCATTTTCAGAGGATATCAAATTTCGCACTGTAACGATAGGGGGCCAATCATTTTATGCTGTCGATACACTGGGTAATACCGGTGGAGACAAGACAAAAACACAGTATGTCTATTTCAAAGTGATTAATGAGACTCATCTCATCCTCCTCCAACTCTCCACACCATTTTCTACCGAGACGACCTATACAGACATTCAGAAAAATATCACCGCTTTCCTCTCTGGTATTTCTTTTCCGGCACAGTTTGTCTTTCCGTCGACAGATTCTGTAAGAATAGTTCATGCGGGTATCTCGGTCCGTCCTGGAGCATGATCGCTCGTGGATTTCCGGTCAAATTTTTTCCCCTACAATGGAATTATCTCTGAACTCATGGTGACCTACGATGATCTCTTCACGATGCGTACGTATCTCGGGAATCTCTGGAGTTATGCGCAGGTGAGTGTTGTTCCGAATTCTTTTTACACGGCTGATACGAGTGCGAGTGAGCTCCTGGATAAGCTCAATGAAGTATCCTATTTCTCTGAAAACACCGAATCGAGACTCATTACCTATCGTGGGCACGAGGGATTCATTGTCTGTGACAATAATAACTGGTCTTCTGTGACAGATGAGAAAAAGTCCACTCATGCGACTGTCATCTGTGAGGCAATTCTCATAGTTGGAGAAGGAGATTCACACTTTGTCTCACTCATATTTCTCACTGACAAAAATAAAAAACCATCTATCTCTACGCTCATGTTGCAATATCTCGATGAGCACATTGTTCTCCCGGGAGAGGGTGAGACGGATTTTGGTACATCACCACAAAAAATCACCTACACAGATGTCGACAATCAATCACCAGAATTTCAGGAAGCTCTTAAAAACCTCATAAAATATGGCATTCTGACACCTCGAACACTCTTTGATGGTGATCATCCACTTACTTGGGACGAATACGCGAGACTGCATATCTGGGCTATTTATCACAAGAGACTTACAGATTCTACTCTTCCAGGAGACCCGCAAAGTCCGACATTTGAATCAATCCTTCGTACACTTCCTATTGATCGGAGTGCCTATGTCAATAGTGATCAGAGAGATTATTTTGAGCTCATGCTCACTATGCGCCTGGCTGGTGTGAAATTACCGAGCTACACAGAAGAATCTCTCTACCAATTCAAGACACAGAAAGACACCAAATATCGTGCTCAATGGCAACAAATAGAAGACTTCGAATACCTCTATTTCTCTGGTCAGAAAATGGGCCCAAATGGTGGGAAATACTATAATAGTGGATATTACACTCCGAAAATTCGCATTTCCTATAATCCTGTTACTGGCATCTCTCGTGAGCCTGTCCTGGGTACCAGTCCTCTCCGATTTGGATCTGCCGTTTCTAATTCAAAACTTGAGAAATATCTCACAGATGAGCTCGATTGTACACGCAGCTCTGCTCGATATTTCTCAGTGTCTTGTTTCAAAAAACGCCAGGAATATATCTGGTCAGCTCTCAGCTATCCTGTCCTCACAAAAGGTGAAGCACTTAATTACATCATCTCTTCTATCGACTTCGCTCTCTGGGATGAAGGACTAGCACGGAGGAAAATGGTGCAGATAGAAGAGCAGAGTTAGATTTTTTCGCAGACAAAGAGGCCGCTGTCATATATTGCTGTTTTTTGTGTTTCGGGGAGAGAGACAATATAGGGGAGTCTCGTAAAATAGGTGACTCTGAGATTCTGTTTTTTTAGAAAATTCACATAAAAATCAGAAACAGCTTCTTCAAAGGATATACTCTTTGATTGAGAGAGCTGGTTGGTTTTTCGAATATTTTTATTGTCCCAAGATTGCGCACAGACGGGAAATGGTAATGAGATTATTATTATCCCGTTGTTATCACTCTTTTTTCGAGCAAATTCAATTACTTTTTTCGGGTAACTGCACATATCAATCACATTGAAGAGTGTTATTACGTCGTATTTTTTTGTATTATTTTCTTGTACCATCGTGTATCCTTTTTCTCTGAGTATTTTTTGAAAAGAAACCGACGGTTCGTGGCAGTATATTTTTTCCACAAGAGGCTCGAATTTTTCGGTTATAGAACCGCTTCCAGCTCATATATCAAGTAGATTTTTTCTCTTTTCTCCTATGAGTTTTTTTGCGAAATTTTTATCGAAGAGAAAAGTCCTATATCAGAGTAGTCCCATGATATAATAATGATTCAATTTTAGTGCGCTCAGCATAATAAACAGTATGAATTTTATGCCATAGAGAAAAGTTGTTCCTTCTATAAACTCTATTGTTTCTGCATCAATTTTTTTTTCTTTGAAGACCGGTTTGAGTTCAATGTGCAGCTTCTCCGCATCACACTTGTAATACGATTTTTTCATATATTTGAGTATTGTATTTCTCTGAACAAGTCAACTCTTCCTCACCCTTTCTCGTCAAGTCATTTTCCCTTTGACGACACCATAAGAAGTATATACTTATAGTACTTATTCTATAACCATTCTCTTATGCAACCACAAGTAATTCTCCAGATAGATAGTTCTGCTGAGTATGATCGCGAAGTAATCGAGAGGCTCGTGAGTGAGAGTATGGGCAAGGTAGATGCCTACCTCCGAAAATATGATAACAAGCCGGATGCTGTCGTCCGTATCGAGGTGACTATCAAGAAAAATAGCGATGATTCATTTCATGGTAAGCTCCATGCTAATCTCGACGGTGAATTGATTCTCTTCGAACGAGAAAAATTTTTCAAGCTCGATGACCTCATACATCATGCATTTCAGCATATGAAGGAACAGCTGGCTGCTAAATAATTTTTGTAAAAATTATTTAGCAAATTAAGAATTAAAAATGAAAAATTAATAATGGAGGATTTTTGAAAAACCATTAAAGGTAAGCGAGTTCAGCTTCTTCATACTACACATCCTGAAAATCTCACAGAATTGCTTCTCTCACTCAGAAAAGTTTATAGAGATTTTCTCACGACTGAAGTTCTCCATGATCCACTTCTTCTTCCAGACATCAGTAAAGCTGTTCAGAGGATAGAGTGTGCTCGCCGAGACGAGGAGAGAGTGATGATATTCTGAGATTATGATGTGGATGGTATTTCTTCTACTGCGGCACTCTTTCTCTTTCTCAGAGATGAGCTCGGTATGGATGTGTCGTATCGTCTCCCTCACCGTGTCCATGATGGGTATGGTATCAAGTCCTACCACATGGATGAGATATCTACCACTGGAGCGAAGCTCGTCATCACCGTCGACTGTGGGACAAAAGATAAGGAACCAATAGAACACGCAGCAGCACTCTGAATGGATGTCATTGTCACAGACCATCACTCTTGTCCAGAAGTCCTTCCTCAGTGCATTGCCGTCGTGAATCCTCGACGGACTGATTCTCTCTATCCTTTCCCAGCACTCTCTGGTTCAGGGGTTGTCTGGAAAGTGATTCATGCTCTCTCGGATTTCTTTTTTCGAGAAAAAACTGAATCCATTCTCCAGAAGTATGTGGATATAGTCTCTCTCGGTACTGTCGCTGACTGTATGCCTATGCAGGATGAGAATCGTACTATCGTGCGTCGTGGAATCCTTCAATCTCAGCAATCACATCACCCATTTTTTCAGACTTTTTCTGGTGCGCTCAATCGTCCTATACTCAGTGAAGAAGATATAGGATTTTTTGTGTGACCTCTGCTCAATGCCGGAGGCCGTATCACGACACCGCACCAGAGTCTCAGTACACTTCTAGCCTCATCTCTAGATTCGTTTTCTCGTATTCAGGAGCTGATAGGTGTCAATGAGATTCGAAAAGGGAAGTCTCGTGACGCATTTGAAAAAGCGCTCGCAATGATTGATTCGACCGCTCCTATATTGATCTATATCGATCCAGATCTCGAACATGGTATACTCGGACTCGTTGCTGCGAAAATCACAGAACTCTACCACAAACCAAGTGCTATCTTTACCCTCCATGAAGGCTATTTCGTAGGTTCTCTGCGCGCACCTCCTGGTATCGACCTCGTCAGTATACTAGAAGCATCTCGTGACTCTCTTGCACGATTCTGATGACATGCATGAGCTGCGGGCTGTAGTATCGCAGAAGCAGATATAGATGCAGCACTTGTGAGCCTCAGGAATTCTACTGACGAGCTGTATAGTGGTCACGATAGCACACCGACTATCACCGTAGACAGTATCCTTGATCCTTCATCTATCGGCCTTCACACACTTCGTGATATTGAAATACTTCGACCCTTTGGTATGTGATTTGCAGCACCACTTTTTCTCTTGCCGAGCATCTCTGCTCCGATAGTTCCTCTCGGTCAGTCAGGCGAGCATATTCGCTGGGATTATCCTGGGAAGCTCGAGATTCTCTGATTCCGATTTGGTGAATATCAGGCGAGACTTGCCGGCAAAACAGTGAGCCTTATTGGCACTCTCAAATCTCATACATGGCGAGATGTTGTCACACCTCAGTTTCATGTTATGGATGTCGTGATAGAGGGTGAGTAGAAAGGGGAAAGTACAATGTGAAAAGGTGGAATCTGTAAACGGTAAACAGTAAACAGGAAGTTGCCTGAGAGCTCCCCCTTATTTATGAGGGGGGGGGGGAACAATCGGATTACAATTGGGGGTGTTTTTAGGCCGATGTTTTCTTTTGCATCTTCTCTATCCAGTTTCCAACAGATACGAAGAGTTCGACGAGGAGGAGATAGAGAGGGACACCAATGAAGAATCCGATGATACCCATGAAATGTTCTGCGATAAAGAGAATCAAAAATACGATTGGAGTTGGGAGCTTCAGCGATTGTCCGACAATTCTGGGATTCAGAAAATATGACTCAAATGCCTGGAGAAAAAAGAGCATAGTGATAATAGTCACAACTATGCTCCAGCCTGGATATTCGATTATTCCAGCAAAGAGAATGGGTATACCACCGATAAAAATTCAGAATATTGGGACAAAACTGGAGAGAAATGTTATACATCCGAGTGCTAGAATATAGGGAAATACGAAGTTCCCGTCGAGACTGAGCTGTCCGTAAAAGAGTCCTATGATGAAGAGTCATATGACAGTTAGGATTGTATTTATCATGGCTATTTTCCCCTGAGCACGAAATACGAGCCCGAAACTTTTCTGTATTTTCTCGAGGAGTACCTGGATGTCTCGATAGAAGAATGCAAATGGTCACTTCTTTAACTGTGAGAAATACTTCTGTATCTTGTCTGATTCGAGGAGCCAGATAAAGCTGAGTATGTAGGCAAAAAGTATCTGAAAAAATATGCCACTGATGCGGAGCAATTCACTCAATATCATATTAGTATCAGTACGGGGAGATATGATGTTCATAAAGTCTCCTACCTGATATGAGAGCGAGCGCCACTTACTGAGCGTGTCCTGGAGTCCGGATATGCCGAGATCAACAGAGAATTTCTGAGACAGAGACTGGAGGAGATTGATCATATCACTCGTGAGCGTCGGTCCTATATCCCTGATGGCAAATACCAGCACTCATGCAAAGAGGATATAGAGAACGGTGAGAAGTACTTTTTCACGAGAGAGCAGACGCAGAGTAGACTGGAATTGTCTTGGGCTCTTTTGGGCGAGTTTCTGGAGCTGTTCCTGAGACCATTCTGTTGTGAGGCGAAAGAGGTAGGCACAGAGAAAAGCTGCCAAGAAAAACACTACGAAATCCTTGATGATCAGAACGATAATAATTATCCCCATGATAGAGGCTATTCTTTCGGCGAATATCCGTGTCATGATGTACTGTTTTACAAAATCGCGCATAGTGAGTGGTTATTCAAATAAAGAACGGGCGACATCCTCCGTAGATTGTTCGTCTGGTGATGTTTCTGGCTGTACTTCGTTTGGGACTATTATGTTGATTGTATCCGCATGAAAAGACTGAGCGACACTTTCCAATATCTGATAGTAGGGAGCTTCGACACATTTTGATTTACAAAATCCTGTCGTCTGTATCTCGAGTGTGTCTCCGTCTAGGTGTATATGAGCCGTCTTCAGAAGAGGGATTATCGTACTTTTTATGCCTGCTTTTTCGAGTCGTTTGAGGAATTCTTCAGGGCTGAAAACACCTTCACTTGTTTTTTCAATGGTTTCCACAGCCGGCGCACTTATCTCTTCATGCGTTTCTTCTATCACAGGAGTCACTTCCTGAGGCATCTCGAGGACTTCCTGAGGAGGTTCTTTTACTTCGATAATTTCAGGTATGCTTTTGTCTTCCGGTGTCGAGGCTGGCGCAGGAGTTTCTTCTACGACAGGCGTTGTGCCTGTTTCAGTAGGAGTCTCTTTTATCGCGACAATATCTGGCTTTTCTGAGACAGGAGGGAGTACGCCTCGCACTCGCTCGTAGAGAGCCATACGAAGTATATCCATCGGTACTGATACTTGTCGGCTTTGGACAAATACACGCGTAAAGAGATCAAATATTTCCTTGTACAGAGGAAAAGCATTTTTCTGGAAAGCCTCACTGATATTGTCTACGACCCATTCTGTCATCTGAGTCGAGAACTGGCGCACATCTATAGCTTCCTCGTCGATAGTGGTGATGATATGAGCGATAGCTGCTCCGTCGCCACTGACACACGCGTCAAATGTTTCACGGAGGAATCCATTATTCACGAGATGGAGCGCTTCTGTCACATTTTTCTCTGTCACAGATGCATCTATGATGCATTTTTCGAGCATGGTCAGTGAATCACGGATACTTCCTCGAGCCCTATTTACTATCATTCGTAGAGCGTTTTCTTCATAGGATATATTTTCTTGTCCGCAGATTTTGACGAGCAAATCGTAGATGTCTTTTTCACCAAGCTTCGTGAGATCAAAACGGATAACACGAGAGAGGACTGTATCAGGCACTTTGTGAATCTCAGTGGTTGCGAGGAGGAATATGACATGTGTGGGAGGTTCTTCAAGAGTCTTCAGGAGTGCATTAAATGCATTCTTTGAGAGCATGTGCACCTCGTCGATGATATAGACCTTGTACTGGCCCTGTGTCGGTGTGAATTTGGAATGCTCGATAATCTCACGGATATCATCGACACCAGTATAGCTCGCTGCGTCTATCTCGATGACATCTATCATTTTGCCATTATCAAATGCCACACAATTGTCACACGCATGACAAGGGTTCCCATCTGGCGTGATGGCAGTACAGTTGACCGCTTCAGCAAATATTCGGGCAAGTGTCGTCTTCCCGATGCCGTGAAATCAGAAAAATATATACCCATGATGAAAAGTCCGAGTTTTACACGAATTCGCGAGAATTTTCTTCACAAAGTCCTGACCGACGACATCGGAGAATTTTTTTGGGCGATAGGACTGATAGAGGGACACCTTACAATTAATTAAAAATTAAAAAAGAAAAATTAAAAAATGAAGGTTTTTCTTTTGATTGTCCTTATTTTATGCAGATATTGGTGGTTGCAAATTTATTATTAGATTTATTGACAATTATCTTATCTTCTCACTAGATTTTCTCACATCAAAAATAGTTGTCCATCCGCCAGCATCTTTGGGAATAGATTTGAACCAATCAACGGCTTTGTTGTACTTACTTTTATATTCTTCATTATTTAGTTCTTCAAGGTATTTTTTTGGTAATAATCTATAACAGTCTTCACCAATTAATGGGTAAAAGAAGGCATATAAATCAATTGTAGCATTCCAGATAATTATCTCATCTCGTGAGAGTGAATTCAGGTATTCTGTTGACTGCCGTAAAGCAGATAGTAATTTTTTGTTCATAACAGCAATAATCTCGACATCAGTAATAAATTCTCCGTCTACTATCAGTAAAACTGTTTCAGGAGTAGGTATGTTTTGGTTTGAGGGTAGAGATCGACACATAATATCAACC
>JBFZBA010000008.1:0-8533 GCA_041308705.1 Candidatus Altimarinota bacterium | reverse complement strand
TATTTAATCTTAATAAATCAGATTACCCTCCTCAGAGATGGAAATTTTATATATAAAGTATTACTCTCCTCGGACGATTCTCACCTCTGGTTCTAGGATTATTTGAAATTGTTCCTGTACTTTCTTTTGTGCCATCTCGATAAGTTCTGTGAGCTCTTGCCAGGTCGCTGTCCCGTCAGACATGAGGAAATTGGCATGTTTCTCGGAGAAATAGGCGCCTCCATGATGATATCCCTTCAGTCCGACTGCTTCTATAAGTGAACCCGCAGATTGTTCTCGGCTCGGATTCTTAAAAAATGAACCACATGAAAACCCTACAGGTTGCACTCTTTCTCGCCAAAGGAGAGGTTCTTCGTTTGAACTGTACTTTTCTATAAGTTGAGAAAGGTTGAATTCGGCAGATATGATGAACCATTCTGGGTGATTCTTGCACTCTGACCATCGATAGTCAAAATAGAGCTCTTCCCCTGTCTTGTTCAATATCTCTCCCGTGTTCATATCGAGAATCTGGATAGAGGTGACATAGGGCCCTATCTCGAGTCAGAAGCATCCAGCATTGCCAAATACCGCACCTCCGACAGATCCTGGCAATCCCTGGAATCGGTGCCAGAGATCAATTCCGTGGTCATTTTCGAGAGCTTCTGCGAGTTCCCAGATAGGCTGTCATGATAGAACAGAGAGGTGTCTATCGATACCAAGATTATATCATTCTGAGGCGTTATAGATGACGAGACCAGGATATTCATCAAATGCCAGGAGACTATTCCTGCCACCAGCAATGGTCAAAATCGGGAGCTTCATCTCCTTGATAAACTGCACTGCCGCTCTGACTTCCTCAATATTATCACCTTCAAATGAGACAAAATACCTCGCTGTTGCAGGCGTCTTATATCCTGAGAGGTGGGAGATGTCGACATGCTGTTTCACAGTTAAATAAAAGAGAAAAAATAAAAGAGAAAAAAGGCGGACTTATTTTTGATATGCCAGATTTCTTTCTGTCGTCATTTTCGTGCTTGCCAGCATCCTAATAATTTCCTGACAATCAGACTCTATCTGCTCAACACTGAGAGATGTTATATCAGATTCTCTCAGGAGACTAATCCAGTACATTGTCTCATTTGCTTCCTTAAATGCAATACAAACTTTACTATAGAAGTCTTTCTTAGAATGCCCAGCGACTGCTTCGTGCAGATTTGCTCCGATGCTTGTGGAGCTTCTGAGAAACTGTTTCGAGATGACATATTCTCATTCTCTTTGTAATACTTGATAAAAACCAATGGCGAGAAGTGCAAATTTCTTGGATTTGGAGAGAAGTATATTGTCGGTCATAATTTTTATTAAATCCTCCTTTTTTATTTTTTCTTTTTTATTTTTTCTTTATGGCTGAAGTATTTAGCTAAACAATCTGCCGTGTACGAATTTTTGACAGTGAGAAGTCCGTCTCGGGGTCATTCGTAGAGAAGATTTCCTCCTCGTTCGCCACCTTCTGGTCCCATGTCGATGATGTAGTGAGCGTTGGCAATGACATCGAGATGGTGTTCTATGATGAGAACGGTGTTCTTTTTCTCTACCAGGCTTGACACGATCGACATGAGCTTCTGGATATCGGAGAAGTGGAGACCGGTCGTAGGTTCATCCATGATATAGAGGGTTTTACCGGTTGATTTGCGTGCAAGCTCTGTGGCGAGCTTGATACGCTGAGACTCACCACCTGAGAGTGTGAGAGCTGACTGTCCGAGGGTGATATATCCGAGACCGACTTCGAAGAGTGTTTGGAGCTTGTGTTTGATTTTCGGGAATTTATCGAAGAAGACGACTGCGTCCTCGACCGTCATAGCGAGGATATCGGCGATTGATTTATCATGAAAGTGTATCTCTCGAACCAGGTGATTGTAGCGCGTACCTCCACACGATTCACAAGTGACATGAACATCTGGAAGGAAATGCATCTGTATACGACGAACGCCGTCACCCTCACAAGCATCGCAGCGGCCTTGTTTTGTATTGAAACTGAAATGTCCTGCCTTGTATCCTCGTGCTCGGGCTTCGAGTGTCTGGGCAAAGACATCACGAATATCGGTAAATACTCCTGTGTAGGTCGCAGGATTGGAGCGGGGAGTCTTGCCTATGGGCATCTGGTCGATAATGACGACCTTGTCGAGATTTTCGTGTCCAGTGATGCTCTTAAATGACCCGTGTGCATCACGGGTGCGTGCCATGAGATTGTGCATCACAGGAGCAAGTGTGTGGTTGATGAGGGAGGATTTCCCCGACCCGCTCACACCTGTGACGACCGTGAGAGCTTCAAGAGGAATCTTCACTGAGACATTTTTGAGGTTGTTTTCTGTCGCCCCCTTGAGTTCGAGGAATCGAGTTGGCTTCTTCGCTAGCTCTGGTATTCGAATCTCATCTTCGCCGCGGAGGAATCGAGCCGTTGAAGTGTCAGATTTGAGAAGCTGTGGATAAGTTCACTGAAAAACTATAGTCCCCCCATGGACACCTGCTCCAGGTCATATATCCACTATCTGATCAGCATTTCCCATGATATCTTCGTCATGTTCGACAACTATCACTGTGTTTCAGAGATTCACCAATTCTCGCAGATTGTCGAGGAGTAGACGGCTGTCTCGTGGGTGGAGTCCGATAGAGGGTTCGTCGAGGACATAGGTGATTCATTCCAGCCTCGTACCCACCTGTGTCGCGAGTCTGATACGCTGAGATTCACCCCCCGAGAGGGTGTTTGAACGCCGGGCAAGCGTCATATATCCCAGACCAACACCCTTGAGAAATTTGAGACGATCAAGAACATTTTTGAGGATATTGTCAGCTATCTTTGTCGATTCCTTGTCGAGCGTGAGAGTGTCAAAAAAGTCTATAGATTGTTCGACAGAGAGTTCTGCAATCTGACCGATATTCATTCAATGTGGAATGTTCAATGTGGAATGTTCAATTGAGGAGTCTTTTTTATTATTTAATCCTTCTTTTTGTACTTTGTACTTTGTACCTTGTACTTGGGTTCATATAAGGACGCTTCTAGCTGCCTCGCCCACACGATACCCTGAACATGTCGAACATGTCGAAGATACGACAAATGGGTCTATCTTTTCATGGAGAGATTCACTCGTATCTGGGTCATGGTAGACACGATTGAGGTACGGGATAACACCTGGATACTTGGCATTCCATGGTTTTTGCATCTGTGGTGTCGAGAGTGAGAGTCTCTGCTCGGAGCCATTGAGGATGATTTCTTTGTGTTTATCTGTGAGATTTTTATAGGGGACATTGACCGGGATTTTGTGATGTTTACACGCTCACTGGAGCACGAAATAATAATATGAATCTGGCGTCCAGGGCATTACACAGCCGTTTTCGAGAGTTTTGTCCGGGTCTATGGTAGAATCTTCTGTGAAATTCAGCAGAGAACCAAGTCCATGACAATCTGGACAAGCACCGGTCGGAGAATTAAATGAGAAATGTGATAAGGTAAGTGTTTCTGGGACATTTCCACATAATGGACAGCGGAAAGTCCGAGAGAAAATCTCAATTGAGTTTTGAGAAAAATTCTTTCACTTTGTCTTTTGTGCTTTGTCTTTTGTGCTTGTTCAACCTTCGTCAAAAATATAAATACCAACCACATCTTCTCCGTGCTCAAACGCAGTCGAAATAGACTGTGACAGTCGATCTGCCTGAGTCACATCATCTGGGTCTAGCTCGACACGATCGACAACTATCCATGCTTCAGAAATCTTTTCTGGAAGGGCATCAGACAGATTATAGACATGATTGTCGACGAGGTATCTCACGAATCATTTTTGACCGACAAAGTCTCGGAGATCGAGGGGAGTCTCAAATTTTTGGCGAATCTGGGAACAGATACCGACACGCATTCATTTCTTTTGTTTTTTCAGATATTCCATGACATCCTGGTGTGTTTTTTTGGTCATAGGCGTGCCATCATGTGGACACACGCGGACACCGAGGGTGAGGAAGAGAAGACGATAAAAATCGTATATTTCTGTAATAGTTCCGACAGTCGAGCGGGGATTGTGTGCGACAGTTTTTTGTTCGATGCTGATAGTCGGCGTGAGCCCTCGTATTTCCTTTACTTTTGCCTCCTCAGACATACCCCCGATAAACATACGAGCATAGGTCGAGAGAGACTCGAGATACCTTCGTTGACCCTCGTTACAGAGTGTGGTGAAGGCGAGGGAGGACTTACCCGATCAGCTCACGCCGGTGATGACGGTGAGGGAATTTTTGGTAAATGAGATATCGACATCGCGGAGATTGTGGGTCGTTACTCAGAAGAGATCAATGGTATTGGACATAAAAAAAGAGGATACGGTAGTATACGGTCTCTCTTTGTTTTCTCAAATTTTTTATTTTCCTTATTGTCAATGTATCATCTCGCTGGTCAAGAAATACCCTACTACTTCCTTTGCTCCCGCTTTTTTCAAGAGATTGGCGAGGGTGTGGGCTGTCCATCCTGTTGTGATAAGGTCGTCTACGAGGACGATTTTCTTCCCCTTTATCTTCTCAAGAAAGGCAGGATTGAGAGAATATTCCTCTCGGACGGCAGATCGTTGTGTTTTGGTTCGACGAGATTGGTGTGAGGAAAAAACCTTTTTCTGAAAAGGACAAAAAACTGGCGTATCTCCTGGTCAGAAATACTGGACGAGGAGTTTCGCATGATTGGGGCCACGAAAAATCCTATCCCTCAGACTCACTGGTGGGTAGACTATACAGTCTGGTGTGTAGGGGTATTCTTCCTTCATGGAGCGGAAAAGCTCACGAAAGTAGACATTATCGACATGATTGTGGACAAATTTGAATCTATGAATTCTGCGCCTCATTTCTTCTCCATACAACTCTCCGACAACGACCTTTTCTAGTGCAAATCAGGAGATAGAGCGCTTATAGTGCTCGCTTTTTAACATTTGATTGACGATGAAATATCTCATAGGTGACATACCATATGAGTGACTGGAAGAGGAAGAGGAGGGCAAAGGTGAGGATATCTCCTACCTGGAAATTACTATGCTGGTATATCAGGACGATATCCGACGCACAGAGAAATATGATGGCACCACCGGAAAGTATCAATTCTTGGAGCTTGTTTTTGTACCCCCGTGAGGCGATGAGGAGACCACCCGCAAACACAAACAGTGTGGCGGCTATCACCCAGAAAATTGGTGGGAGGATGATAAAAACGACATAGCCTACGAATGTCGACAATGCGAGTATCATTCCTGAGAAAAATATGGGGTTTTCCTCCTCGGTCGAGTAGACCCAGAACCAGAGACCAAAGAGCATAAAGAGGTTGAGTAATGTCGTCAAAATCTCCCGTTCATATCCCCAAAAAAGTGACCAAAATACATATCCAAACACTGCCCAGGAACAAGCCAAAATACAGTTCGAAAAGTGCCAAGATATGATAGGCAGGTGTTGTTGTTTATACATTCTTGCGAGGAGGGAAGGAAAGAATAGGTAGAGCCCTCCGAATGTTATGAGGATAAAGAAAATAATAACAGAGACATCGGCATCGAAAATCGACACAAGTCCTGCTGTGAGACATATCATCGCTAGGAGGAAAAAATAGACAGTGGTAATATGGACATTGAGCGGGATTTTCCTGTCGAGAATGATAACAATGGCGAGCCCAAGTGAGAGGATTGTGAGATTGATCATCATGAGACCATCTATCACATTTACACCAAAAAACAGTGCACTTATCGTCAATACGCTCAGAACCATGCTTGCTATCATCGTATGTGTCCTGAAGAGCACAAAAGTATTTGGATTTTTTGGATAAGTCAGGAGATAGATACCGTAGATGACACTGGTGAGAAAAAATACACAATAATAGAGTAATCTGAGATCAACAGGAAGCCCGAGGACATTTGCTATACCGAGGGCGACGCCCACAAGTGCTGTATAGAAGAGAATTCCGGAGCTGAAATAGAGGGATTGTTCAAAAGTATCACTTTGCGAGACTTTTTGTTTGAGAAATTTCGGGCGACGGATAACATCGAGCGGAGGAATAATTTTACTGACGAAGATAATCCATATCACTATAACCACCGACATCTCAATATATCGGTGAAAAAAGAAAAAAATAACCGCAAAAACACAGTGAATTAGGCTCGCGAGAAATAGCATGAAAAAATTATACTGTCTCGCTCTGAATTACAAGAGAGCTTGCCAATAATATCATAAATATGATGAGCGTATTGGTCGTCACAAATACAGTGCTGTAGACCGGAAAGAATACGACGAAACAAGTAATAAATACAGTCACAAAAAGGGAAAGGGTTGCTATTTTTTGAATATTTTTGAATGTCTTTTTTAGTCTCATAATTGACCTCTTTTCTCGAAAAAGAGTGTAGATATAGTGTTTTTTTGTTGTTTCCTTGAAAATACCAGAGATCTTTGCGCGGTATTTCTTTCGGAGAAAAGTGTTGATGTGTTGGTTATCTTGTATCGATTCATATTCTTTTTGTGCTGCTTCAGCTGAGAGATGTTCTGTCGAGACGCGTCTCGTTACATGGACTTCCTTTGGATGTATAAGTGGGTCGAGAGCTTGAAATATGGCGAAGATTTTCTGTAAAAGGTTAAATAATCTATCCGGTAGTACAAATATGTTCATTTCTTTCATGAGTGGTCGTATTTGTTCAAAAAATGCTTTATTATCCCTTTTTTTGGAGAGATTTTTGAGAATGTTTTTTATTTCATCCTTGATAAGCGTCAGATTATTGTTTTGTTCGAGTTTTTTGAGATCTGGAATCAGGAGCTCGGCTCATTCTATATTTTCTTTTTGGAGGATAGAGATGACCTCTGTGAGTATTTTTTTATATTTTGTCAGTGTTTGTTTAGATGTATCTATGACAACTTTCTCTTTTTTTACAGTTGTTTGAAATGTCGCGAGTAGATCTTGAAATATCTTTTCTTGTGTTTCTTTGTCTGTGACAGTCTGAGGATAAAGTTTCGTTATAGTATATTTATATTCTTTCTTGAGCATTTCGTATGCTACAAATATATCATCTGCCGATATCTTACCTTCGAGAAATGCCCCGTCTGGTTTCTTTCCTTCAAAACAAAACAAGCTCTCTATTGGTACTTCTATTTTCTGGACAGAGAGAATAATATGCCCCTCTGCTGAGAGTTTTTGAGAGATACTTTTTTCATCTTCTCATTCTATTATAAAAGAGAGTTTTTCTGAATCTTTTATACTATGTATCTTATAAGAGGTCATACTTGTAAAAACATGGTACCATACTTTTCATGTCGTATCAAATGTATTTTACACAATTGATTTCGAGTTTCTTTTTATTCATAAAACGAATAGTTATAGTTTTACACATTTATTAGTTGTTAAAAAAAGATTGGAAAAAAGAAACTATTTTACGATAATGACTATTCTTATGATGCGAAAAACCCACTCTTTCTTTTTAACAAGTATTCTCCTCTTACTTGTCCTCTTTCTCTTTGTTCAAAACTCTGATAAAAACCAGGGAGAATCCTTTTTGACATCGGAAAATCTCACAATCCTCTCGGAAGCAAAAAAACTCCTCGATAAGAATCTCCCTATTCCAACAAAAAAAGAAGTATCAGACAGTCTCATACATGGATTTGTCGATTCTTATGGTGATCAATTCTCTGAGTATTTCTCTCCCGAAGAGCTCGTGTCATTTCAGACTATGATAGATGGTGATTTCGAGGGGATAGGTGCGTATGTCGAGGATAGTCCTAGCGGTGTCTACATATCGGGCGTTCTCCCTGATTCTCCTGCTCAAAAAGGGGGACTCTTGCCAGGCGATATCATACAGTCTGTCGATAGTGATAGCATGTATGGCAAAACTGCCAATCAAGCTGTTCAAAAGATTCGTTGACCAGCAGGGAGCCCTGTTGTTTTGGAGATATTTTCCAGCATCCTCTCAACAAGGAAACAAGTGACACTCCTTCGCCAGAAGCTCGAAATACCAATTATTACTGACGAACTCATAGGTGACACTCTTTTTATTGAGCTTTTTTCTTTTAACGACTATTCGTGACAGGATGTGGCAAAGGTCCTCCAAAAATATGCTGGTAAATACACGTCTCTCCTTCTCGACCTCAGAAATAATGGTGGTGGAACTCTCCAGGCGGCTGTCGATGTCGGATCACTCTTTCTGGGACGAGACAGGCTCATAGCCACTGTGGAAGGCAAAGAAACCACTTCCTATACTTCAAAAGGGACAGAAGATATAAAGACCCCAATATATATCCTCGTCAACGGTCAGACTGCTTCAGCAGCGGAAATCCTTGCGTCTGCCCTCCATACTCACCTCTGAGCCCCTATTTTTGGATCACAAACCTATGGCAAGTGATCAGTTCAAGAGCTCTTCCCTCTGTCGAACGGATGACAAATAAAAATCACTATAGCGCACTGGAAAACTTCATCAGGAGAGCTCCTCGATGGAGTGGGCATAAAACCAGACACCATCATCCTCCCCAGCCCTCGAGACATCACAGAAGGTCGTGATATCCAGAGAGA
>JBFZBA010000007.1:0-3954 GCA_041308705.1 Candidatus Altimarinota bacterium | reverse complement strand
GTACGATTGACCTCTACTCTCTCACCGCGTTCTGCATCGAGGAGAGCGAGAGTGTCGAGTGGGAGGATACCTCTGTCCCATTTTGAACCTGGGAAAGATGAATAAGCGCCTCTCTCTTTTGCAAGTTCTGAACTACCGAGGATAGCGTAGTAGCTGATAGCTTCCATCATCTCATCGCTGTATTTGACTGCTTCTTCGCTGTCGAAATTGATATCGAGCATGTAGAGAGCATCTGCGAGACCCATGATACCGAGACCGACGGGACGGTGACGCATATTTGAAGTCTCTGCTTCCTTTGTTGGGTAGAAATTGATATCAATAACATTATCGAGCATGCGCATACCTGTCTTCACTGTTTCTGCGAGCATCGTGTGGTCGAGCTTACCATCCTTCATATGACGAGAGAGGTTGACTGAACCAAGATTACAGACGGCTGTTTCTTCGGCTGAAGTATTGAGTGTGATTTCTGTACAGAGATTTGAGTTGTGGATGACGCCTGCGTGGTCTTGAGGAGATCGGACATTGCATGGGTCTTTGAAGGTAATCCATGGGTGACCCGTCTCAAAGAGCATAGAGAGAATTTTTCTCCAGAGGTCTTTTGCTTTCATGACTTTGAAATGCGTGATCTGACCGTTTTGTGTCTGTTTCTCGTATTCAGCGTATTTTCGTTCAAATGCAGAACCAAAAATATGGTGAAGCTCTGGAACATCTGATGGAGAAAAAAGTGTCCAATCGAGATCTGCTTCGACGCGTTTCATGAAGAGGTCTGGAATCCACGCAGCAGTATTCATATCATGTGTACGGCGTCGCTCGTCACCAGTGTTTTTGCGGAGCTCTGAGAAATCTGGGAAATCCAGATGCCAACACTCGATGTACGCACAGAGAGCGCCTTTTCGTTTACCACCCTGATTGACGGCTACAGCTGTATCGTTTGCGATCTTGAGGAATGGGATGACACCCTGAGATTCACCATTTGTTCCCTTAATTTTTGAACCAGTTGCACGAATATTTGTCCAGTCGTTTCCGAGACCTCCTGCCCACTTCGAGAGTTGAGCATCGTCGGAGATAACCTTGAATATAGAAGAGAGATCATCCTCGACAGTTGAGAGGTAGCATGAGCTCAATTGGCTTCGCTTGGTACCAGAATTGAAGAGTGTCGGAGTCGAGCTGACGAAGTGGAGCTGTGAGAGCTGATTGTAAAACGCGATTGCCCATTTTTCTTTGTCTGCTTCTTTTTTTGCTAATCCCATCGCGACACGCATCCAGAATGCTTGTGGGAGTTCACGACGATTTTTGTCATGGTGGATAAAATATCGGTCGTAGAGATTCTGTACTGAGAGGTAGGTGAGGATATTGTCTCGGTCTGGGTTTATCGCTTCTGCGAGCACATCGAGGTCGTAGCCCATCATATCAGCCGAGAGGTGTTCTGTCTCGACGAGAAATTTCACATTATACTTGAACGCTTCACGATAACACTTGGTAAATCCTGCATTTTTCATATCAGAAGAGCCGATGAGATCCTTGTAGTAGTTCATGAGGAAGAGCTTTGCAGCGACATACGAATACTGTGGATCCTGCTCGATGTAGCTCTTTGCCGTCATGATAGTCGCCTGAGAGATGTCGCGAGAATTAATACCATCAAAGATATTGGTGTGAAAATTGCTCACGAGTAAATCTATATCGATAGCTGGATGATTATTTGCTGCGATTTCAAAAACACGACGAACCTTGCCCATATCAAATGTTTCGACACGACCATCTCTCTTCTGGACCTTGAGTTCTTGTTTTTCGATTTTTTCCTCGACGATTTCATTTCTCTCCTCGATACGCTTCTGACGATAAGTAATATAGTGCTTCGCGATGTCATATCGACCAGCTCGCATGAGATGGAGCTCGACAGCATCCTGTATATCCTCCACGCTCGGGACATATTCTGTACCTCAGAATCGAGCCTGAAGAGCAAGAATAATCTCGGTGGTAATCTGTGGAATAAAGTTGATATCATTATGACCTATAGCGATACAAGCTTGCTCGATAGCATTTTCTATACGAGAGCGATCAAAGGGGACAAGCTCATTATTGCGCTTGCGGATGGAGTCCAGGGTCATACAACAACTTGATTAGAAAATAAGGAGGAAAAATGAAAAGTTTTTGTGGTGGTGAAAAAATCGACCAAACACAATATCTTGTGTCCGATAGTTATATTCAGACACTATATGTAGTCAAATGATTTTGTGTGAATTTTTACAAAGAGAGCCTATGAAGCCAAGAGAGTGAATACTTTTTTTGTGCAAGCAATTTTTATAAAAAACTCCTTGCGTTTTAGGAGAGTTTTTTTGTGATAAGAACTGCGAGGTCACGCCAGGCTTTATGCATGAGAATTCTTGTCTTCACCCTGCCTCATTTCACAACAAATTCCGATTATTCAACGGAGGGCAGGAGGGCTGCAAAAAATTATTTTGGAAGTTTCCAGGTGCCGAAATCAAAAAGATACACTTTTGCTCATGCTTCGGACCAAAGAGTCAAAATCTCATTTTCGAGTGTTGCGATTTCTTTTTTGAGTGCCAAAGATTTCTCCCGCATATCCTTAATCAATCATTCTTGTTGTCTTGAAAGACTAGTTGCCCAACTAAATCACCTCATCTGCCATTCGTCCATATCTAATCCTCCTATATCCAAACTATTTCTCCCTATTTTTTGCACTATATCATGATTTTTCTCATCCCTGAGAAACTCTACAAAAATATCATTGAGAAGAAAATTATTCATTCTGGTATCAAAACCTCTTCAAAAAGACTCCACATTCAAATCCTCAAGATGTTTCTCTAAAACATGAACAACTATCATATACATGTCATATTCAAATTCCGTCGTATCAAAATTGCCAAGCACTCAATTATTCGACCATGCTATTCAGGGTATTGCCCTCCCAATATAATACCGACGCTTATCCTTACCAAATATATCTACACAATCAAAAATAGGATGAAGAGTGCCTTCGGCTCTGGCTCGTACGAGAAAATCTGTCACACGGATACTATGTTGTTTCTTTCTCTCTACTTGAGGGAGGGTTTTCTCTAAATAATGTAGCACCCCGAGTCCTGGTTTTCCAGGGAGTGCTTTTCGTAACTCATAAAATTCACTTCCAACATCTCATTTGAAAACTCCATCGGCAAAACCATCTCATCTAACAGGAAATTTTCCATCCTTTCGGATTTTATCAATAAAAAACTTGCCCGTGTACTTCATAGGAATACTCTACCATTTTTTATCAAAAGAGGCAAGATTATTTCTGAAGGGTCAATTTCACTACAAAATCTTCATCAATTTCTATTTCTCTGGCTTCGTTGATGGTTGATGGTTTATCGTTGATGGTTGTAAGCGTCTCCTTCTCTATCATACTCTGATGCGTGGTGAGGATTTTCTGAAGTACCTCATTTTCTGAAGTGAGTGAGAGCTGGAGTCTGTCTGTCACTTCAAATCCGAGTTCTTTTCGAGCATCCTGAATACCGCGAATCAAATCACGAGCGTATCACTCGAGAGTCAGCTCTTCATCGAGGGTCGTATCGAGACCGATGACATAACCGGCACTTCCTGCAAAGGCTATAGTTGATCATTCTTTTGGTGTATAGACTGCTTCGAATTCATCGGCTGCGAGGATGACTCGGCCCTCTGGTGCTTCAGGAATAGCGAGTTCAAGAGTTCCCTCGTTGGTCAATGTCCCCTTCCCTGCTTTTGCATCAGCAATAATCTGCTTCATCCATTGCTTTCTCTCTGTTGCTCCGATTTTTTTGGCATCAGGAGAATAAGTAATTGTGACATACTCTGAGACATCTTTCACGGTGTGCACTTCTTTGACATTCAATTCTTCAGCAAGCGTCTCACGCGCACTTTCGTCAATATCAAGCGTGATAGTCGCTGCTCGGAGAGGCTGTCTGACGCGAAGTTTCTCAC
>JBFZBA010000006.1:0-9689 GCA_041308705.1 Candidatus Altimarinota bacterium | reverse complement strand
TTCGTTTGTGATGATTCGCGTGCGTTTTTCATCGCGACCATTCGTGCGGCATGTTCAGATGCTTTTGCTTCGAGGATCATCTCATGGAACATGATATCGAGGACGAGCGGCACTATCCTGTCAGCAACCGCTTGGCGCGATGGTTCAATGGTGTATTCTCCAGAATAGGTCAGAGGAGAGATGACAGAACCTGTGATTTCCTCGAGAAATGCAGACAGTGTATCCGTCGAAACAGGGAGAAATGGTCGTGTAACAGCTTTCTGAGCAATGGCAGAAATATAGAAACTATAGATAACTCGGACCTCTGAATAGTCGCCATTGAGATACAGATCTCGGATGCTCGCAGAGATAGTCCTGACCTGGCTATCAGTTGGATCATCACGGAACATCTCAGAATAATCAGCAACGAGTGTATGACCAGTGCGGACGACGAATTCACGAGCTTTTTTACCAATAGTGATACATTCAGCTTTGACGCCTTTTGAATGCTTGAGGACTTCACGAAATACGTTCATATTGTACGCGCCACAGAGTCCACGATTGGAAGTGATGACGACGATGAGGACTTTATCTTTTTTTCTTTTTTTCTTTTCTTTTCCTTGGATGTATGGACTCATGCTGATTTCCTCTGTCACACGAGAAAATATACCACTCGCTTCCAGCGCAAAAGGCCGAGCACCAACGGCGATATCTGCTGCCTTTTTCATCTTCACAGTTGAAATCAACTCCATCGCACGAGTGATCTTCCCCGTGTTTTTGACAGATTTGATGCGGTCTAGTATTTGTTTTCCAGCGGGCATAGAATGATTCTAAAGAATAAATAAGAAAGAAGAAATAATAAAGATGGATTATTTATTATCAAATTCTAGATTGGTTTCTGTGGTCTTTTTGGTAGCCGCGAGAATTCGTACTATTTCATCACAGTCTTTATATAATTGAGTTATATCAATGTGTGTAAGATGTGAGTCTCTCAGTAATTCCAACCAATAGATAGTTTCGTGCGACTCTTTCAGAGCAATACATATCTTCGTGAAAAAATCTTTTTTTGACTGACCAAATACTGACTCATGTACATTTGCACCAATACTTGTTCCACTTCTGAGTATTTGTTTTGAGAGAATATATTCATTTTCCTTTTGCAAGAGCTGATACAACTTGATGATATCAAGTGCGAATTGTTTCGATTTTTGTAAGAGAATATTATCTTTCATATTTTTTATAAATCCGCCTTTCTTCTTTATTATTTATTCATTCTTCTTTGGTCTACACTCACATTTCAGATTTCACCGCCTTGATAATCATCTCGAGACTTGCTTTTGCGTCGTCTTCGAGTTTCCCTGAAGTACGAATTGATTCGAGTGTTGAAGATTCTGTATCGAGAGCAGAGTAAAGTGCCTCTTCAAATTTTTTGATGTCCTTTACTGGAACTGAATCGAGGAATCCTTTTGTACCAGCGTAGAGGATAGCGACTTGTTTTTCCATCACGACTGGTGAGTAGACATCTTGTTTGAGGAGTTCTACCATTCTCTGTCCTCGTTCGAGCTGAGCACGAGTCTCTGGATCGAGGTCTGAGGCAAATTGTGAGAACGCTTCGAGTTCACGGAATTGAGCGAGGTCGAGCTTGAGTGTACCTGCGACAGATTTCATCGCTTTCGTCTGAGCAGAACCACCAACACGAGAGACTGAGAGGCCGACATTGATCGCTGGACGGACACCTGAATTAAACAGGTTTGTCGCGAGCATGATCTGACCGTCTGTGATAGAGATGACATTGGTTGGGACATACGCTGAGATATCGCCGGCAAGTGTTTCGATAATTGGGAGTGCTGTCATAGAACCTGCACCGAGCTCGTCATTGAGCTTCGCTGAGCGTTCGAGGAGTTTTGAGTGGAGATAAAATACATCACCTGGGTACGCTTCGCGTCCTGGTGGGCGACGGAGGAGGAGAGACATCTCTCGGTAAGCATTTGCGTGCTTTGAGAGGTCATCGTAGATGATGAGCGCGTGCTTACCATTGAGCATGAAATACTCTGCCATTGCACATCCAGTATAGGGAGCGAGCCATTGCATTGCTGCAGGAGCAGACGCACCAGCATTGACGACGATAGTATAATCCATTGCTCCAGCCTTGCGGAGTTCTTCTGTGATTCGAACAACCTTGGCATCTTTCTGACCGATAGCCACATAGACACAGATCATGTTCTGACCTTTTTGATTCAAAATTGTATCGATAGCAATCTGAGATTTACCAGTCTGACGGTCACCAATGATGAGCTCACGCTGACCTCGACCGACTGGGACGAGCGCATCGATAGCCTTGATACCAGTTTGAAGTGGTTCATGGACACCTTTACGACTCATGACGCCTGTTGCGACTCGTTCTGTTGGGTATTTTTCGAGTGCTTTTACTGGACCTCTGCCGTCAATAGGGTTACCGAGAGCATCGACGACACGACCGACAAGTGCATTTCCCACTGGGACTTCCATGACACGACCAGTTGCCTTGACCGTTTCACCTTCTTTGATTGATTTAAATCCTGAGAGGATAACGACTCATACTGAGAATTCTTCGAGATTGAGAGCGACGCCGATAGCGCCAGATTCAAATTCGACCATCTCGTTATAAGTGACGCCTGAGAGGCCGTCAACACGAGCGACACCATCTCATACTGAGACGACGACTCATGTTTGAACCTTTGCAGGTGTCATATCCATAGTCTGGATTTGTTTGGTGATGTCCGCGAGGACTGAATCAAAGGATATAGAGGTCATAAAAGGAAAATAAAAATATGTTATGTGCTGGTATAGGACGTGCTCGTATGAGTTATGAGTGATTTATTAAATTTTTTTCTTTCTGTGAAGAAGTAGATAATTGATATTGGAAAGCCAATGAGGCACATAAGAATAATCCAGGTTGTTTTGTTATGAATATCATATTTCGCTGCATGGATCAGCATAAGTATCCATAGGATGGCAAGAGGGATGAAGATAATTCCAATAATACCAAAAACTAATCAAAATATCCATCAAAACCCTGCCAAACTGGTCGGATCAAAACTTCCATCAACAATTTTCCAAGTATCCCCTTGTTTCTCAAAAACAGCATTATGTGAAAGCCCTGTAATTGATACATTTCCGTTGATGCCTGTTGATACTGATGAAACTTTCCAGGTGGATTTCACTTGTTGATTTTCAAGAAGTTCATAGCTGGGGTTGCCTACTGTGTATTCGATTTTATTGCCCTTAAGCCTCATAGGCATTTCTTTCACAGCCTCGGTAGCATTATCCCCAATCAGAGAGGAGAGTACTGTTCCATCAGAAGCATTTAAAGCATTCACCAGAATCTCCATCTGTGCATTTAACTCAGTCACTACCTGTTGGTCCACAGAATCACTATCCTGAGCAAAGGAGAAAGTTGCCAAAAGGGCTACAAAAAAGATAGAGAGTTTTTTCATAAATCGCAAAATACTAAATCTTTATATCATTAAGCGTCAGTTCGACCATCTCATCTCCATACATCATCCGGACGCCACCTTGAAGTTTTGGATTTATAGAAAGTGTGGGTTTGTGTGCATGTGGGAAACATTTTCGGAAGAGATTGAAGAGGTATTTCTCCTCGTCTGATTCAATCGGTTGTCCTGTGATAATGAGAGAATCGAGAACACCGCTCTGTGTCCGAGCGAAGAGTTGTTCAGCACGATTGCGAGAGATTTTTCGGAGTTTACGAAATATAGTCAAAGCTCGGACAAGCTGTTTGCGCTGTGCAGGAGTATCGAGGTTGGGTATTTCTAGTTCCATATTATTTTACGACTTCGTCGAGGTGAGCTTTCATGAAATCTTTTCGAGAAGTATTAGAAGACCCGAGAAGTTTTTTGTTGAGTTCGACAGCGGCTGTCATGACCCCATCCTTCATGCGTTTTGCAAACGATTGTTCGAGGGCAACTATCTCCCCTTCTGCTCGTTCACGGATGATACGAGCCTGATCTTCTGCTTGATCGACGATATCGTCAGCATTTTTCTGAGCATTCTTTGCAGCATGTTCACGCATTTCAAATGCCTTTTTATGAGCATCTGAGACGAGACTTGTTGCCTCCGCTTCTGCATCTTTCCTGATCTTTGCCACTGTTTCATGCACAGTCGCTATCTCCTTTTGTTCTTGTTCTGTCTTTTCGACGAGAGCGAGATACGGAGTGAAGAGAAATTTCTTGAGCACGAAGAGAACAATCGCGAGATTCACGATTTGTATGAGCATAGATCAGAGATTGAAAGCATCCATAGGAAACAGGTTTATTCGTTTAATTTGTTTAGTTGGTTTAATTCGTTGAACTGATTAACAATCCATCATTTTGCACTTTGAATTTTGCACTTTGCATTTTCAAAGTACTGGAAGATTATTTAACGAATGCGACAACGAAAGCGAGGACTACAGCGACGATACCGAGACCTTCTGCGAAGACCATAGGGAGAAGTGTAGCAGATTTGATGTCAGCAGCAGCACTAGGATTGCGACCAATGGCAGTAGCAGCACCATAACCGATGAGACCGATAGCGAGAGCTGAGAGAGCTACAGCAAGAGCAACAGATAGAACATCGAGACCGTGACCACCTGTAGCAACAGTAACAGTAGCTTCTTCAGCAGCAAATGCTGCAGGTGCTACGAGAGAGAGAAGAGCAAGCTTTTTCATAAAAGGAAAAGTTAAGAATTAAAAAGGCTTGTGATAAAATTAGTGAGCTTCGTGCTCAGACGCTTCTGCGAAGTACATAGATACGAGGAGTGCGAAGACCATCGCTTGTATAAATCAAACAAACATTTCGAGGAAGTAGAATGGTATGACCATGAGATTACCGATAGGCAGGAACCCCACAGCCAGTAATCCACTCAACCAAATCATAACACCAATCAGGACAACACCAGCAAATATATTTCCGAAGAGACGAAGTGAGAGGGCGAGTACGCGGACCAGTTCGCCCACGAAGTGAAGCCAACCGACGATGACGCTGATTATTTTTTCTACGATGTTTTTGCCATGAAAGTGAAATGCAAAATGCCCTACATAGCCAAAGAATCATCGAAAACGAATCATGATGATATGTGAGAGAAGTATCATCACGATAGCCATGCCGAGTGTCGTATTGATATCAGCATTGATAGGTCGGAGATAGTCATGAAGTCCTGGGAGGAAGGCAAGCATCCAGTCGAGAAAGAGGCTATAGAGATTTGCACCAAAAATATAGAGAAAAACACCTCCTACAAACCAGAGGCTTTTTTCGAGAGGGAGATTATGCCCAAGTAACGGACCAAAAAATGCTTTCATCTGTTTCACGATGAGGTAACCCGTTGTATGCACAAATCCTGATTTTTTCTTTCTCGCAGCAAAAAATATAAGTGCAATAATCGTGACGATAACAACAAAAATCCATGTTGAAAAAACTGTATTCGTAACTGAAGACAAAAATCCGCTCTCCGCAAAAGCGTGAGGTGGGATAGACAGGATATGTGGTGCGTTATTTGCTGCCATCAATTGTATATATATTCGAGAGGATTATAGATGAAATTTGTGAATTGCAAGCGCTAAAAAATACTGAAAAATAAGAGGTATTTATTCCCTCCTTTTCACTTTTCACTTTGCACATTTCACTTTTTTCAATTTCCTACTTCAGGAAACAATACTCCGGCTTTGGGTCACATCCTCCCGTGCGTTCAGCCCAGTCGGAGACTTTGCTAGCGAGGAGGAAGAGTTCTTGTCTGAGAATAGGTCTCTCTGATTCAAAAGTTTCCCATGTTTTGCTGGTGAGTTCGTCTATTTTTGCTCGTTCGTAGATATGCTCTTGCCATGTTTTCCCTGCTATTGTTTCTCTTGTCGGCAGCATACAGACAGAATTCATAATCATTGCATAGGCTTCTGCACGTGTGACATGTCTTTCTGGCTCAAATATGGTTCTTGAGTCGCTGATTATGCCGTATTTGAGAGCGGTCTCTGTAAGTGGTTGTATCCAGCTTTCCCTAACTTGTCCAATGTCAGTATAGATGTTTTTGTATTCGTTTGGGGTGACGAGAGAGATATTCTCTCCTCCAATTTTTTTCATCTTCACAGCAACCGCTACTATTTCTTTTCTTGGTGCTGTAGTCTCAAAACGATAATCCTCTCTTGTTGGTTGCTGTACTATAAATCATTCACAGACGACACTCTCCTTAAAAAGATCAAACGTCGGTAATTTAACACCCAATTTACAGTTACGATAGTATGGTTTTCCTTCGTTGGTCTCGCACTGATTTTTGTATGTTTGTTCTGTGACTACATCAGCTCCATAGCGTGATTGGAGTCTGGTGAGGATGGTTGGATCTTCTGAGAGGTAGGTAAATGAAGAAGCAGGAAGAGAAGAGGAAGTGGTGTTTGGAGTGTATGGTATGTTCTCTTCTGTGTTTTCTGTTTTTACTTCTGATGGCTCATCAGTACCGTCTTCATCTGCAGGATCCGTTAGTGCTTCTGGTGTTGGAACTACCGTCACAGTCGTACCAGGGTTCTGGGTGATGATGATGGAGCCACCGTCGTATCCGCCGCCTCCTCCGTCTCCTCCGCTACCGCCCGCACTTGCGATACTAAATGTAATAGCGTAATCCGTGGCATTTGTGTTACCGAGTGTATCCTGACATTTGACATAGTAGGTGTAGCTGCTGCCATTAGCAAGACCAGTGATGGCTGATAAATGAGAGGTGCTGTTGGTAGTTGAGAAAGCAGTCATGGAACCGTAGGCAGTACTGGCTGTTGTGGAATATTTACAGGTAGACGACTCATCAGTGGTAAGAATAATATTGGTTGAGGTTGTGCCGGATGAGAGAACGCTTGAGGGGGATAAAGATGATAGGACTGGAGAGACAGTATCGAAAATCCCTACGATATTGGCAGAAGCTGAGACGTTACCTGTAGCATCTCTAGCAAAGATGCTGTAGTAGTACAGACCATCAGTGAGACCTATGTCTGCCCTGGTGGTTCCTGTGACATCCGCTGCGACTGATACACCTTCCGTGATGGTTGTTGGATAGCTCAGAGTACTTCTGCGGATTGTGACAGAAGCGAAGTCACCATCAAGTGGGTTCGTCCAAGCAAGATCGATCGTCGATGTAGGAGAGCCGACGGTGGCTGTGAAACTTGCAGGAATAGAGGGTGGAGTTGTATCGATCATAATCGCCTTGTTCGCAGCAAGATTTGTTGCTGGAGTAAAATTGATCAGAGCGTTGCTTCCTATGTCTGTTATGGTTCCTGAAACAGATGCTACAGTGAGATCAGATGATGTGTCTCCTGATTGGACGGTATAGTTACAGGTACCGGTTGTGGCTGAGGCGACAGTAAACACACAAGTACGATCGGTTGTTCCTGTCTCCAGAGTGATGGTGACATTTCCAGTAGAGGTGACTACTTCAGAGAAAGTGACATCGATGTCGATGACTTCACCGACGGTATATGATCCATTCGTTTTGTCGGAAGATATGTTGGTGATAGTGGGAGGGGTGGTGTCATCATCAACACTGAAGGCAATCGAATAATCTGTGGCATTGGTGTTGTTTTGAACATCGGCACACTTCACATAATATGTGTAATTACCTCCATTTGAAAGTCCTGAAATGGTGGACGAATGGGAAGTACTATTGGTGGTTGAGAAAGCAGTCATGGAACCGTAGGCAGTACTGGCTGTTGTGGAATATTTACAGGTTGCTGTCTCGTTGGTGGTGAGGGATATATTGGTTGAGGTTGTGCCAATTGAGAGCGTACCTGTCGGAGTCGCAGCAGATCGGACTGGTGCGGTATTGTCGACCGTTATGGTGATAGCAGAGGAGGTGGTTGTGTTGTTTGTTGAATCTCTGGCCACAGCAGTGAGCACATATTCACCATCAGTAACAGCAGTAGAATCCCAGGTGACACTGTAGGCACTGACGGTGTCTTCGCTACCAATCGCAATATTTGTGTTGCGATAGAATTGAACTCCAGAGACAGAAACATCATCCGTTGCATTGGCGGAGATGGTGACTGAATTTCCAGAGACAGTAGTATTATTCGATGGTGCGGTTATGGAGACAGTCGGTGAAGTATTGTCGGCAGCAACAGTGAAAGAGATGGAATAATCACCTGTGTTCGTATTTCCCAGTACATCCTGACACTTCACATAATAGGTATAGCTACCTCCATTTGAAAGTCCTGAAATGGTGGACGAGTGTGAGGTATTTCCAGTAGTCGTAAACAATATCATACTATCATAAGAAGTATTCGCTGTTGTCGAATATCTACATGTTGCCGCTTCTCCTGTTGTCAGTGATATCGCTGTTGATGTTGTGTTGAGAGTTAGAGTGCTAGAAGGAGCTCCTGTGGACCGGACTGGTGCGGTGTTGTCGACAGTGACCGTAATAGAAGAAGACGTCGTGGTATTGCCTGCAGCATCACGGGCGATAGCATAGAGTGTATGGGATCCGTCAGATACTGCTGTTGAATCCCATATGACACCATAGGTACTGGAAGTATCCTCCAATCCTATAGTGACACTTGAGTCACGATAGAATTGTACACCGACTACTCCTACGTTGTCTGATGCATTAGCAGTGAGAGAGACAGAATTTCATGAGACTATAGCAGAATTTGATGGAGCGGTGAGGGAGACGGTGGGGGATGTGACATCAGGCGCCACGGGCGCCACAGTGTTACTCGCGCTCGATGCAGTACTCGTTCAAATACTGTTGGTGGCAGTGACAGTGAAGGTGTAGGGAGTTCCGTTGGTGAGACCAGTAACAGTGATGGGAGAGGCAGTGCCAGTTGCTGTGATTCATCCAGGGTTTGATGTGACGGTATATCAGGTGATAGTACTTCCACCATTAGAAGCAGGAGGAGTGAAGGTGATGGTTGCCTCTGCATTCCCAGCGGTGGCTGTACCAATAGTGGGAGCATCAGGAACGGTAGTGCCAGAGACAGCCAAAAATGATTGATCCGCTCTCGATGATTCAGAACCGTATATGACAGTTATGTGAAACCAATATGTACCAACAGTACTCACAATAGAACTAAGAGTCGTATCCCAATCCTCTCCAGCCTGCACGAGCTTGGCCGCTGTCGAGCTAAATACATCATCACCACCTCCACAGAGATTATTTTCCGAAGCAGTGATACACCAAGTATATTGATATTCATAGGCAATCGCACCCTCATTGGTAATGCGTACTGCCGTACCGATTGTGGGTACTGTGAGATCGGGGAAGCCCTGGACGAGAACCTGAGCTGGTTCACCAGGAGTGGCACTCACTGAAGTATTCGAAAGGCTTTGTCCTACAGCATTGACTGCGCTCACTCTAAAATCATACGAAGTGCGATTTGATAGTCCTGTGACGATTGCTGTGGTATTGGTATTTACCCCATCAGAAAATACTCACCATGTACCTCAGGTGGTAAGCTGATATTCGATGACATAATCAGTGATAGTTGATCAGCCATTGGAGGTCGGCGCTGTCCATGACAACTCGATACTGCTTCCTGCTACACTTGTCGCCAGATTACCTGGAAAACCAGGAACGGTAACAGGCGTGGCAGTAGCAGATGTACTTGTGCTCCCCTGTCCAACAGCATTCACGGCGCTCACTCGGAAATCGTACGAGCTACCGTTGGTCAGTCCGGTCACTGTGGCAGATGTGCTCGTTGAGGTACCAT
>JBFZBA010000005.1:0-3793 GCA_041308705.1 Candidatus Altimarinota bacterium | reverse complement strand
GAAAATAATTCATTTTGTGTCCGTCATTCCAGCCAAACGAGCTTGTGAGTGCGAGGTGGAATCTAAAATATGTAAGAGTACAAGTATTTCTCCTGGATCATGCGGTCGTACGCCTGTGAGGTAGTAGATGTCAGAGGGGTTCGTTATGAGGTGCATAAGACGGAGTATATCAAAACATCAGAATAAAAAAAGTCTCTCGCAAAATCCATGAAAAATGATAAAGCTTTTTATAATAAAAATATGAAAAATCAAAAAGGCTTTACGCTCGTCGAGCTCATGGTCGTCATGGCTATCATCGCGATTCTCTCGACTGCTGGTATCTCTCAGTATGGGCGATTTATCAAGGGTGCACGCGATACGACTCGTCTCAGTGATCTGAATGCTCTTAATATCGTCCTCATAGATTCTATCCAGAATACATGACTTGTCCCAGAAGATATCGATGCTCTCGAGCTCTACACACGAGAAGTAGCAGGAAAGGAAATATCAGAAGCCCTCTGAAATAATGCAAATGCCTGTATGGATGCCGATGGTAAATCTACCAGTTGTGGGTATCACTTTGTCGTGTGCGATGGTGGGACGGGATATCTCCTCGCTACAGCATTTGAGAGCAAGAACAATATAGATAAATACTCTAAGGACGATGTCAGCGGCACACCTCTCGATGAAAATAAATACGAGCTCTGAAGCTGTGAATCACCAAATAACGGAACAAATGGATACGATAGTGCGAGCCTCATTCGTTCTACAAAAAATATGTCTGGAGAAATTTAGACAAAAAGTCTCGTCTTTCGCTGGAAAAACTAAAAAAACATATATCATGTCATTGTTCTAGTTTCTACTTCTTCATTTTATTATGAAAAATCAAAAAGGTTTCACTCTCGTCGAGCTGATGGTGGTCATGGCTATCATCGCTATCCTCTCGACTGCTGGTATCTCTCAGTATGGGAGATTTATCAAGTCTGCTCGTGATACGACTCGTACCTCTGACCTCAATGCTCTCAATATCGTCATCCTCGACTCTATCCAATCAAGTGGTACAGTTCCTGAGAATGCAACAGAATTTGCAACAGACATAAAAGAAGTGGCTGGTAAAGACATTCAAGACCCTCTCAGTGGGAAAAAGGCGTGTCTCGACAAGGATGAGGTAACGGTGGACTGTGGATATCAATATGTGGTTTGTGATGGTGGGACAGGATACAAGCTCGCAACAGGCTTTGAGAGCACGAACAATATAGCTAAATATATAAAAGATGATGTTAGTACTTCTGATGATACACATCTCAGCGATGACCTCTACGAACTCGGAAGCTGTAATGAGCCCGATGCTACAGGATTCGAAGTGATCCCTGTGTCATAACAATCCCCTTTCTCGAACTTTTTCAAATCCCCTCTTACGGAGGGGATTTTTTATGTTCTAATAAAACTTGCATTTTCTTAAAAGTTTTTATAGTAATGTTTTAGTAGTTTTTAAAATCACACATGGAACCAGAAAATATAGGGATTGGCAAAATAATACACGAAGTACAAAGTAATCCTGAAAAATATGCAGAAATTATAGCTCGAAGAGTAGCACGGCTCATCATAAAAAAACTAGTCATAGCAGAAGAAGAAGGGCAAGTTCTCAATGACGATCAACTTCTTGGAGTAGCGGACCGTATTCCGTCTCAGAAACAAATAGAGAAAATATCCCCTCTTGTCGTACAGCTCATTCAGGAGCATGCAAGAGGTTCAACATCTTTGACAGAAACTGAAACAGAAACGCCTAAAAAGAGGATACATGATTCTATGCGTAATTTAGTGTCTCGAGCATGTATGCAACTCTTGGCAAATCAACTCCATACACATGGAGAGCTGGCCCAGTACATTCATGATCACATTGATCTCAGTATCAAAACGCTTCATCAACCAGAAAGACTCACTATGTTTGAGCATGGTATAATTCCAAGAAATCGTATTTTTCATGATTTAGGTGATGAAGACATACAGCTCTGGTCAGGACATGAAACACAGCGCAAACATGTATCATGATGAACGAAAAACGATAACATCATAACACTTCTCAGGAAAGATTCAGAAAAAGGAGAATTTAAAATAACTGCTGTCCTACAAGGGCAAAATATCAGAATTTTTGAACATCAGATACTCGTGTTCAATCGTGGTAAAATTAGTATTTATTTGAAACCTCAGATAGATTCTCTAGAAAATTTTGAATTATTATGAGAGTTTCCATGTGATTTTGAATCGATAGATAGTCTCGAATCACTCAAAACACGATCAGGATGGTACATGCATCGAATTACTGGAACAAAAAATATACAAGAGAAAGATGAAGAAACAAAATCTATAACACAGAGCATAACTCTTTGTATGAATGATGATCGCCCAGAACTTTCTTTTACAACACAAAGCAAACGCTTTCTCATAAATGGAAACGCCTTTACTCTTGATACAACCAACGGAGCTATAGTGGTACTTACTCAATGAGATACTGTGAGAATACCATATAGTGATATTGTTGGTTTAAAAAAAGAAGGTAACGGGGATGAATATTTCATATTCAATCAAGACGGAGCACAAAAGAAACTTAAATTTTTAGGTGGACAACCAGAAATTTTAGACACGTAAAGCTATTCAAGAGCTTTTCTTACCACAAAAATCCGCTTTTTCGAGCGGATTTTTTTGCATTTCCTGGACAGACTGTAGAATAGTCACATTCTTCATACACTAAGCCCCTTGCACTATGGAATTTCCAAAGGTCTATACCCCTTCTGAATTTGAGTCGTCTCTCGCAGAAATGTGGGAAAAACAAGGTCTCTACGCTCCCAAAAAATCTCGTCCTTCGACAGGCTCAGGATCTTCGACTGGTAAAACATTCTATATTCCCCTTCCGCCTCCAAATGTCACAGGAGTCCTCCACACTGGTCACGCCCTTATGCTCTCAGTCGAGGATGTCATGGTCAGATATCACCGCATGAAGTGAGATGAGACTCTCTGGGTACCCGGAACAGATCACGCTGGTATCTCGACGCAAAATGTTGTCGTAAAAAATCTCTCCAAAGAAGGCATCCGCAAGGACGAGCTCGGGCGTGAGAAATTTCTCGAAAAAGTCTGGGAATGGAAAGAAAAATGCCACGGCACTATCACGGGTCAGATGCGTATGATGGGAGCCAGCGTCTCATGGGACCATGAGCGATTTACCCTCGATGATGGGAATAATAAACTGGTCACCGATGCATTTGTGCATCTCTATAATGAATGAATTATTTATCGTGGGGAATACATGGTCAATTACTGTCCAAAGGATAAAACGGTTATTTCAAAATCTGAAATTGAATACCGAGAAGAGCCAGGTTTTCTCTATGAGATAGCCTATTTCGTCTCTGGAGCGGACAAAGAACTCGTCGTCGCAACCACTCGTCCAGAAACTCTCCTCGCAGATCAGGCTATCGCTGTCCATCCAAAGGATAAGCGCTACAAGAAACTCATCGGCAAGACAGCCATCCTCCCTATCGCAAATAGGAAAATCCCCATCATCGCTGATGAGATGGTCGATATGGACTTCGGTACTGGTGCGGTGAAGATCACACCAGCGCACGATCCAGCGGATTTCGAAACAGCAAAGCGACACAATCTCCCCCTCGATTATCGTGTCCTGGATAATGACGGCGTGATGATGAAGCACACAGGAGTTTTCGCGGGAAAAAAAGAATTGGAAGCTCGCGAGATGATGATAGAGATGCTCCGTGGTCGAGGAAACCTCATGAAGGTGACACCTCACACGGCGCAGGTC
>JBFZBA010000004.1:0-22260 GCA_041308705.1 Candidatus Altimarinota bacterium | reverse complement strand
GTCTCCATTGCAAAGAAATATATGGGTCGCGGCCTCGGTCTCCTCGATTTGATCCAGGAATGAAATGTCGGTCTCTTCCGTGCAGTTGATAAATTTGATCCTGAGAAAGGATTTAAGTTCTCGACTTATGCAACCTGGTGGATTCGTCAGGGTGTCACTCGAGCTATCGCTGACCAATCACGAACTATCCGTGTCCCTGTGCACATGACAGAGACAATCAACCGATTCAACTACACCTACCGTATGATGACGCAGGAGCTCAATCGTGAACCCTTGATTGAAGAACTCGCAACAGAGCTCGAGATGGATGTCAGAAAGGTGAGACAAATTATGCGAATCAGCCAGGATATCCTCTCTATCGATACACCAGTTGGAAAAGAAGAAGACACGACTCTCGGAGACTTCATCCAGGACGATAAATATGAGAAGCCCGATGAAGCAGCAAATATGCACATGGTGAAAACCAATCTCTACGACATGCTCGATTTCCTCACACCTCGTGAGAGAAAAATCGTCATCATGCGTTTCGGCCTCGATGGTGGTGAAGTCCACACACTCGAAGAAGTCGGCAAAGAATTCGGCGTCACTCGAGAACGCGTCCGTCAGATTGAGGCAAAAACACTTCAAAAACTCAGAAATCATCCAGCGAGTGATAAGATTAGATACTTTTTTTAGACTGCCCGTATTATGTATTAAGTATTAGGACTGAAATACTATAAAAAATCCTCCTTTTTTAATTTTTCTTTTTTAATTTTTAATTTACAAAAGTGTCTCTCTTTACTATAGATGTCTCCTCTCTCCTGAGTCTCCCTGTTGGAAGTATTTCGGAATTTCAATTTGAACAGGATATCCCAGAGGATACCTGGGAGGATCTCGTCTGTAGCGAGAATCTCTCAATGTCTGTGAAGCTGATACGCGAAGACTACGGGATTAATTGTCTCCTGCAGAAAATCACCACCACTGTTACTATACCGAGTGAGGGGATAGAAGAAAAAGTAGTGGAGCTCGATAATATATCTCGTGAATTTCGTCTCAAAAAAACTGAAAAAGACACAGATGATATAGAATACATCAATGTACACGATGCAACAATAGATCTCTCGCGGGTGATCGAGCAAGAACTCCTGATTGCTGGACTCTAATACAATCCAAAGATTGGATGGAATTTAATGTAAAAATCCATCATTTTTCATTATTCATTATTAATTCTTCATTAAATAATGCTCTGCATTATTTTACATGAACAGTCGTCCCTATCCGTGCCCAGTTATAGATGAATTTTACAGCATTGTATGGTGTATTGACGCAGCCATGGCTCCCATTGTATACATAGCTCGGGGCACCATAGACTGTCCTCCAACAGTCTCGAGAATTACAGGCATCATGAATACCATAGGCACCATGGAATGCCATCCAATAATCCACCCATAATTCATACTCTATATCAGGAAATGGCGATTTAATGAGCCTGTTTCGCTGTTTTGTGTAGATCTTAAATGTTCACCGAACTGTCTGAAAATTCTGTCGTCCGCTCGTGATTGGTGTCGAGAGGATGAGGTCACCATCTTCGTACACATACATCATCTGCTCAGCGAGAGAGATATATATTTGCTGGTATATATCAGAAAGTGGTACCTCTGGAGGCTCCTTTTCTGTCCATTTTTTTGCTTCTTCGGCGACGATATCGACGCGTTTTTCTCGTGCGAGACGACGGATCTCTCTTGACTCTATACGATAGGGATCGAGGAGATTTGATATGGTCAGCCATGAGGCTCTGAGATCGTCTGCTTTTTGTTTTAATTTCTCCTCTGCGAATGATTCCTGATAGAGCTTGTTAAATACTTTTGCATCAAATTTGAGTGTCGTGCCAGGACTCATACGGTAGAGGGAATCGAGAAATATCACCTCATGCTTGAGTGATGTGATATCCTGCATGACCAGAATTTTTTTGGTGCGTTCGAGATCTGCGGTGGCCTTCTCTACATATTCCGCTGAGAGTTTGGCGAGTTCTTCCAGGGATTCTTCTCGTTCGTCCTTATTCATCGTGAGTTTCCCTTCGAGATAGCTCGCACGGTGACTGACTTCCTCTCTTTCTGCGAAAACCATGCCATCACTCAGCTCAACAATAGTTCGAAGTGACTGCATATTCCCAGTAATCGTTTCACGCATACGGTAAAAATCATTGCGATACTGACTAATGAGAGAATGAACACCACTCTGAAGCATAACTGCCTCCTGAAAGAGAACATCAGGTCTCGTGAGGTAGCTGCGCTTCTCTGCAATTGCATGAGCCTGCTGGAAATCTGCTGGCATGACCACGAGCGTCCCCTCCCCTGTCGCCTCTTCATAGAGGACATCGTAACGATACACGAGAAATTGATGACCAAAGAAGAGCAAAGTGTGGCAAAGCAATAAAAAAAATACCCCCACCAGAGTATACGCTATTCGCTTCTCCTGAGAGAAAAGATGCTGTATTTTTTTCTTCATTATTTTTATTATAGCATGCAGACCGGTGTTTTGCAATGATTTTGTAGAGAAAACGCGCGGACAAAGATACTTTGCATTTCCAGCCCACCTCCCTACCATGTATTTCATGAAAGTCCGAACGAAATCCCAGCGCGACGAAATCCTGACAGAAATATTCAAGCTCTATCCGACGAAACTCATAGAGCTCGATTTTGAGACACCATTTCAGCTCCTCATGGCTGTCATGCTCTCGGCTCAGATGACGGATAAATGAGTCAATAAAGCAACGAAAAGATTCTTCGAACTCGTGAAGACTCCTGCCGATCTCCTGAAGCTCGAACCCGAGAAAGTCGAGATGATGCTCCGAGGCGTGAACTATTATCGCGTGAAAACGAAACACCTCTACATGACAGCAGAAAAGCTCGTGCACGAACACGGAGGAAAAATCCCTCACACCCTCGAAACCATCCGCACACTTCCCTGAGTCGGTGTAAAGACGGCCAAGGTCGTCCTCTCTCATCTCTACGATATGCCATTTATCGGCGTCGATACACATATCCATCGCGTGATGAACCGCACGGGAATTGTGAAAACTCGCACACCAGAAGAGACAGATAAAAAGCTCGAAAAGCTCTTGAGCGATGAACAAAAACGCACCATGCATCATGCTATCGTCTTATTCGGCAGATATGTCTCCACTGCGAAAAAATGCAAATGCTCCGAGACTTCTCTCGCGAAGTGGTGTGGATGCGAGGAGTGCCAAAAATTTGAAAGAAATAAAAAATAGGTATAGTAATGGATAATGGAACACCTCGTCGAATTACAAAGCCTCGATACCTCCGAAGTCCAGGACATCCTAGGTAGAGCTGATGACATGGTGAAGCATACCACCGGGATGCCACTTCATGGTAAACTCCTTGCTTCTCTGTTTTATGAACCGAGTACGCGTACGAGATTGAGCTTTGAAGCGGCTATTATCAAGCTCGGAGGACAAGTACTCTGAACGGAAAATGCTGGAGAATTTTCCTCAGCAGCAAAATGAGAAACCCTCGAAGACACTATACGCGTCATCGGAGGCTATGTCGATGCAATAGTGCTCAGACATAACGAAATAGGTGCAGCCGAGCGAGCGGCTCGAGTCAGTAATGTCCCAATTATAAATGCTGGTGACGGAGCTGGACAACATCCATCTCAAGCACTCCTCGATCTCTACACTATCCAGCGAGAGATAGGAAAAATAGAAGGCATCACCATTACGATGGTCTGAGATTTGAAAAATGGTAGAACAGTCCGGTCTCTTTGTTATCTCCTCGGAAAATACAAAAATATAAAAATAGTCTTCATCTCGCCAGAAAATCTGCGAATGGAAAAAGATATCAAAGATTATCTCACAAAACATGGAATCCGCTATGAAGAACAAACTGACCTCAACTCCCAACTTCCAAAGACTGATATCGTCTACATGACTCGCATACAAAAGGAACGAATGAGTGCTGATGAAGCAGGGAGGCCAAATATTTACAGTATCAACGAAGAAAACTTGGGGCTATTGCAACCTCATGCACGCCTGATGCATCCACTTCCCCATGTGGAAGAGATTAATCTCCCTATCGAAGTAGAACAAAACGACCCCCGAGTAGCGTATTTCAAACAAGCAAAAAATGGTCTCTATATTCGTATGGCTCTATTGTCCATGCTCATTAGATAATCTTGTTCATCTTACGGAGTCGTGAATAAAGTGAATTGCAAAAGAGAGAAAAAGGCAATAATGGTATTATCTCTGTTTTTATTTATTAAATTGAAAGTATATGGCAGAATTTTTCGGATTATTAATGTTTATCTCCTTTTGTTGCTTAATAATTGGATTGTTAAGACCCGCAATTTTTCAAAAATTATCTAAGAATAAAATGACTCGTGCAAAAATATTCTGATACTTTTTTACCACAACTTTTATACTTTTCATATTGGTTGGGGCTTTTGCCCCTTCGTGAGAACAGCTAACCACTTCCGATAAACAAACAGAAAAATCAAATATAGAGGAAATAAAAAAGGAAGAAAATACAACCACTGATAAAACAGGTACATACGACAAATATACTTTTACAGTTACAGATATGGAAGAAGGGAAAACAAAAATTGCTCGCTTTGACCCTCTTCTTCCTCGAGACGATGGTGTCTTACTGGGAGCAATTAGTAAAGTTACTTCTGTTGAATTTGGAGGTGACATAATTGGTAACACGAAACCAACTTTGGAATTTCGAGACGGTAAAAATTTACTTCTTTTTACAACTCCTTCTGGTAAATATTACTATTTAATTTTTAAGGAAGATACTGGAGAGATTTGGAGTTTTTCTTTCTGGAAAGAGTAATTTAGTTATAGATTAATTTGGCTAATGAAACCCTTCTTCATCACCATTCCCCTCCTCTTGTGTCTCTCAGGTTGTATCCAACCATCTGCAGTACCAGAAATTACACTTGAAAAAGAAATAGCTGAGACTGTCACGCCAAAGAAAGAACCCCATCCCATGTCCATCAAATACCTGCGTTCTCAGGAGTTCAGTGGTGGAGATTTTGTTATTGAGAAACAATTAGGGAATGGTACGAATTACAAACAGTATATCGCATCCTATAGGTCTGAGGGGTTACGGATTTTTGGACTTCTCACCGTACCACTGGCAGACAAGCCAGCAAATGGATTTCCTGCGATACTCTTTATCCATGGTTATATTCCTCCGAAACAATATTCTACGACGGGAGATTATCCGACCTATCAGGCTCGGCTCGCTCGGGCTGGCTTTGTGACTTTTAAGCCTGACCTCCGTGGGCATGGAGACTCTGAGGGCGAACCAGTGAGTGCTCATTATTCAGAAAAATATGTCATCGATACACTCTCTGCACTCGACTCTCTGAAACGGTATGCAGAGGTCGATCCTCTGCGTATAGGATATTGGTGACACTCAAATGGCGGACAAATTGGTCTACGAGTTTTGACGATTTCGCCAGATATCCGAGCGGCATCTCTCTGGGCTGGTGTGGTAGGCAGCTATGAGCATATGTTTGAGACATACAATGATCAGATAGACTTCCTCAGCGACGCTCGCGAGAGTGAACTCGTGAAAAATAATGGACTCCCGAGTACCAATGCTCCTTTCTGGAATCAGATTGATCCGTATGCTTTCCTGGCTGATATCACCGCACCTGTCGAGATACAGCACGGCTCAGCAGACTCGAGTGTGCCCGTGGAACTCTCTGACCGTCTCCATGAAGCACTACAAAATGCTGGGAAGCCAGTCGAATACCATGTGTATCCGGGTGACGACCATAATATAGGGAAAAATGTCAGTCGGGCTTTTGAGCGTACGATAGCTTTTTATAGGAAGCACCTATAATACATACATGTTCAAAGAATACCGCGACTACATCAACGATAATCCACAAAAACTCTGGTTCAAGGCAAAACTCTATGGCTGGTGATGGACGCCTGTCACTTGGCAGGGTTGGCTCGTTCTCGGAGTGTATGTAATACTTCTCGTAGCATTTTCTCTCACTATTGATGACAATTCTCCGCCTCAGGAAGTCATGTTTACATTTATCCTGCCTATCATGCTCCTGACGATAGCACTTATCCGTATCTGCTACCGCACATGAGAGCGACCGAAGTGGAACTGGGGAATACCGAAGAAAAAATAATAAATAAAACTATGCAAAAAATATCACAACAAGACGCTGAAAATATCGGCAATACTCTCACAATTCCCTGGGATACTATATCTCTCGAGGAATTCACCCTGGGTATGAATGTCGAGCTCGAACATGGCACGAAGTACCCTGAAACAAATGTGACAGATAATGATCCAATCCTGACAGGGAAAATCGCATGGGCACACCTCAAAGAATTCCCAGATTACTACACGAGACTATTAAAACTCGAGAAAGAAGCTGACGAATTTTGGCAAAATAAAAAATAAAAAAGGGGTATATAGTTGACTTTGAAAATAATGATAGACAATGCAGGCTCATCATGCAAGCATTATCACCAATAACATCACTTCTCGAACAAGAGAAGTACAGAGAGAGTATACTCCAAGACGAGTCCAGAATGGAGAGAGTACGGGCTATCGCTGAGAGTCTGTGAGACATGAGCTCATCATGTCGTATATCAGTGTGCATACCTGCCTACAGAGAATCATCACTCCTCAGAAATACTCTCGAGAATTATACACTTCATCAGCTGACATGCGATGGCTCACCACTGAGTCCAGAATTATTTGAGGTGAATATCCTCATCAATAGTCCACATCGAAATTCTGTCAGAGATATGGTGATGCTCGAGGTCATAGAAGAATTCTGCGCTGACTATCCCGAGTACCATATTCATGTCGCTGAGGTGGTCTACGATTTCCCGGATAAAGCTATCATGTGACTCATCTTCAAGGATATCGCAGACGCTACAATTCTCAGAAATCTCAACCGAAATGTCACAGACGAAGAAAAATCTCGGCTCATCCTGCGAACAGCAGGTGCTGATGTGGAGGCTCTCAACCCCCTACTCCTATCACGCACTCTCGGAATATTTTCCGACACGACGATTGTTGCGCATCGTGGTGAGACCAGACTCCCCCCTCAATTGCTGGAATCTTTCCCACTTCTCCATGTGATGCAGACATTTGCTGTGTACCTCCTGAGACAATTCAAGGGGAAGCAAACAACCAATGGGCCTTTTTCATATACTGCAGAAGCGTATGCAGCAGTGGACGGTTTTGATCCAGATATGAAGATATCAGAGGAGGTCGACCTCGCTAATAGGATTTTCATGTACTCTCGCGAGTCAGAAGAAGATCTCGTCTTTTTCTGCGACGATGTGAAAGATGTCATCAATAATCCCCGCAGACAAGTACATGCACTCTTTGGTGGTATTGGTATGGCAGGACGATATCGCGATTTTGGAACACTTCAAAACGAAGAAAAAGTCCACAACATGTCCCTCTCATGGAGAGACATATGCTCAGAACTCTTACCTGATTCTTGTCTCCTCACGCCAGAGAACCTCTCTCGTGAAGTATCAGGATATTACCGGACTTATCTGAGGATAGCTGTCGGGAAGAAAATCCCCCTCGAAACAATCGATGTGATTTTTGGTAGATGGTTTGAGCTGTGTCGTATCACTGAATACAGCACTCACAGGAGCTCATTTATGTGTGACAATCACATAGAGATACATAGCCTGGATGGACTCCTCGAACTCCTAGAAGAACAAAATTTCTGATGGAGAGATAGTTTCCATCAGTATCAGATTAACTAGCGTTCTGCTACATAATTTTTTCAAAGAAGCACCCGTAAGGGTGTTTTATTATTATTTACTTGAAAAATGTTCAGTAAAAATATTTGCTAGTCAAAGCAAAGAAATTCTATGTCTAAAACTCAGAATTAATTCCCTTGATCCCTGCTCTCATATCAAGAATATACCCTCTGGATATACAGAAACCTGATCTCTGCGACTATACAAGAAAGCATACGCTCATCCATCAATATCATGAATTTCTTCAACTGTTTCTGAACTACCAAGAACCTCAAGAGCTCTTTTTGTATAATCTATCTCGGGAGAAAAAAGACCTGAGAAAATCTCCTGTCTTCATGCCTGATCTGTTTGGGAGGCTAAAGTATTCAATAATTGTTTAGAAGTTTCAAAAGTACTTTCCATAGCACATAACTAAGTATTATTCTTAATTTATAATACTATATATTTTTTTAAGTCAAATTTCTATGCAAAAACCTGCTTTACCCTCCCCGCCACCTCTTCAACACTCCCCTCTCCATTGATGATGACAATATTCCGCCCCTTTGATTGGAGAAATTCTATTGCACTCAAATATCCTGCATGACATTTTCTGAGGAAATCTTCCTGTTCGTAGACTTCTTTTGCTTCACCACGACCACCAAGTCGAGTAAGCATAGTCTCGACAGATATCATGAGGACGATGGTGAGTTCTGGAGCGAGGATATCCTCATGAAGTGCATAGATTTCCTCGAAGCTCACACCACTCGCGTAGCCCTGATAGACATAGGTCGTGAGATCACAGCGAGACGAGATAATCCAGACATCGCGCGCGAGGAGTGATGCACGGAATAATTCTAACTCTCTCCTATCTTCTGAGAAAAGTTTCGCAGTTTCCAGGGGTGGGACTATGATATGCTGTTGAGCAATTTCATTCAATCTCTTCCCCGCTTCTGTCATGCGAGATGGTTCACGAGACTTCGTAATCACTCGGTGTTTATTTTGGTCTATGAGATATCCCAAGAGAATTTTCAATTGAGTATCTTTACCAGCTCAGTCGACTCACTCAATAGCGATGAACATGATTTTTATTTCCTATTTCTGAGAAATGCTGGGATATCGAGATCATCTGCTGGAGATTTTTCTTCTCCAGGAGTCTGCGGTGCTGGTGCAGAACCGAGCACCCGTCGGCCAAATGATGAAGAACCGCCTGATGGTCGTGGAGCAGACATACCATCTTTGCGGATAGTTACTTGAGACTCATCGAATCCTGTTGCGACGACCGTGATTTTGATTTCACCTTCTTCGAAGCTCGGATCGACTGTCGCACCGAAGATGATATTTGCATCTTGATCGCATGCACTCGTGATAACACGAGCTGCTTCGTCAACTTCAAACATTGAGAGATCGTGACCACCAGTGATATTAAAGACGAGACCACGAGCACCCATGATAGAGAGTTCGAGGAGTGGACTCTCGATAGCAGCACGAGCTGCATCTGTCGCGCGAGATTCACCACGACCGTATCCGATACCCATGAGAGCAGACCCAGCGTTTGACATGACTGATTTGATATCAGCGAAGTCGACGTTGATGAGACCTGGCTGAGTGATGAGATCTGAGATACCCTGTACACCGTTTGTGAGGACTTCATCGACGATGCGGAATGCATCGAGGAGTGGAGTCTTTTTATCTATGATTGTGAGGATTCTGTCATTTGGGATTGTGATGAGTGTGTCGACTTTTGATTTCAATACATCATATGCTTCGAGCGCCTGATTATTTCTTCTCTGACCTTCAAATGCGAATGGTTTTGTAACGACACCGACGACGAGGACGCCCATATCTTTTGCGACTTCAGCGACGACAGGAGCAGATCCAGAACCAGTACCTCCACCGAGACCACAAGTGACAAATACCATGTCAGCACCCGCGAGCATCTGACGAATATCATCGATAGATTCTTCCGCAGCTTTTTTACCCTTTTCTGGATCACCACCAGCACCGAGACCTCGTGTCACCGTCGGTCCTATGCTCATCTTCGTCGGAGCGAGAGAATTATAGATAGCCTGATTGTCAGTGTTGATAGAGATGAAATCAACACCCGAGAGACCACTCTCAATCATACGATTGATAGTATTCTGACCAGCACCTCCACAACCGACGACCTTGATGCTCGCAACAGGAGATATCATATTTGAGACATTGACTTCCTCTGGCTGAGAAGGAGCATCTTTGAGGAAGAGACCCTTGAGAGAGCCACTGCTTTTTGAAGCAGATGATTTGCGTGTTGATTTTACTGGTGGCATACGATTGAAGTTAAAGATGAATGAAAAAAGAAAAGTGGAGAATTATGGAAGGAGAAATTTGAAAAACTTTTTTGCAGATTCCTTTACCCCTCCGAGTCCAGCACCAATTGACATACGACCACGACCAAATCCTCCTGACCTCTGTGAGAGGAGGAGTGCTCCGACTGCAGAAGCAAATCCTGGATCTGAGACCGATGTTCCTGTGACGAATTCTTGATCTTCTGGGAATCCGATAGTACATGGGAGACGGAGTTCTGATTTTGCGAGGTCGATGAGATTGCGAGCTTTTGAACCACCTCCGACGAAGACAGCACCCTCTGGGAGCATACCATCACGACCGAGATGTTTGAGTTCTGCGTTCACGAGAGAGAGGATTTCCTTGTAGCGAGCCTGAGCAATCTGAGAGAGGTAGAGCTTTGAAACTGTTTCTGTTTCTTTTTTATCAATACGACTGAGAACGATATCTTCATCCTTTGCTTTTGGCTGATCACAGAATGTGAGATCGACATAATCAGTCTTGAGCTTTTCTGCGATATCGACTGAGACACGGACTCCGAGAGCGATGTCTGAGGTCACATATTCTCCACCGACGGGGATGATACATGCGTGTCGCAGGACACCTTCTTCGTAGACAGCGAGTCCAGTACATGATGAACCTATATCGACACAGACGACTCCAAGTTCTTTTTGGCGACGAGAGAGGACTGCCTCTGGACTGGTGAGAAGTGATGGAAATACATCGACGACATCGATACCGACATCTTTAAATCCTTTTCGTACATTATTGAGAGCTGCAGTTGGGACAGTAAAAATATGCGCGGTCACCTCGAGTTTTTTTGCACTCATGCCGACGGGTGATTTTACATAGTGCTCGAGATCGACTGAGAATGATTCTGGGATTATCTTGAGGACAGTTTGATTGGTGAGAGTGATACCATTCTGAGCCATATCGAGGACACGGTTCACATCGTCCTGAGTTATCTCATTTGATGGAATAGCGATCATCCCCTTGTTGCTGTGAATCTGGATACCTGTTCCAGAGAGACAGATTCCTACATGAGGAAATTGTTGTCCAGCCATATTCTCAGCTTCGGTGAGAGACTCATCGAGATTTTTCTTAAATTCCTCCATATCGAGGATGACTCCTTTTCTGACTCCGTCTGATTTGACGACACCAGCTCCGAGGATATTGAGTTTTGGTCTATTGGGATTTGCTGGATCGACGATAAATGATCCAACGAGAGTTTTGATGCGAGAACTTCACACATCGACGAGGGCGACGAGGTCACTAGCGGCCATTGAATGTTAGTTAGGAATTAAGTGAGTACAATTTTTATTCGGGCGGGATGTTGTGAGTTATGCGATTTTATTATAAAATATGCATAAACATCAACAAAACGACCTACTTATTCTAGGAAAATCGGGGGTCTTTGCAAACACAAAGATGACTAATTTTCTTATAATATAAATTACATATTTGTCTAATTTTGGAAGAAAAATCATCCATACAAAGCAGCACAAAAAATACACCATCCGTCGCCTGAGAGCTTTACCCAGGGTATCTCTTTTTTTTGAATATATATAGAGACATATTTATACAGTAAAGCAAACATATAGAACACCTTTTACTGGAAAAATGCCCTGAAATATGGCACTATGATACCCTATTCAACAAATTTTATGGCTGAAAAAGAAAAAATAGACATTAATGCCCCAATTGAGGCAAAAATAAAATCCACAAAATGGCTCAAACTCGGGGACGGAAAAGTCAGTCCGCGTGAGAAAGAGCTCCTTGATGATATCATAGAAGAGCATGGGGACGCAATAGCGACCACCCGTGAAGCCATGAATGCCAATTTTTGAGATCTCCTCGCAGATGTCTGAGATCTCTCAGAATGAAATCAGAGACAGCTCCGAGAAGTCGCAGAAATGCTGGGAGTGACACTCAAGACAAAGGATGGAGGACTCCAGATGAACTATGAACTTTTTCAAAAAATACTCATGTTCCAGCGCGATAATAAGATGAAGCTCACGGGTATCGTGGATAGAACTCTGCATGCCGCGCTCAAAGAAAAAATGTGAAAAAAACCTGCAGAAAATCCAGAAAAACCGAGTTCTCCTGCAGAAGAAAAAAAAGAAACTCCCTATACAGGATATACTCCTGCAGAAGAAACAAAAACGCGAGAAGAGACAATTCAATCAATCGCTGAAAAACCATACAAAAATAGTGATTCTGCCTATCCTGTTGGCATCAAAGAAAGTTGGACCGCAACAGCCATACCAGCTCCAATTGAAAGTACAAATACAGCAACAGAAGACTACGAGAGAATACCTCCACCCCCAGTACCTCCTACTCCAACAGGAATAGCATCAAAATGAGCACAAGCAGCTGAGAAAGTGGTTCCAACAGTCGCTACACAACCGGTAAATACACCGTCTGTACCTACTGAAGTACAACCCGCAGCAAAGGCTCTCCCAGCTGAAGAAGTGGGTGAATATGGTAATAAAGTAGGTCCTTGAGAACGAAATAAAATCGTCAAAGGAGCTGAAAATACATCAGATATCCTCTCCGAGACTACATCAGCGGATGTACTCAAAACAAAGTGAAGTACAAAAAGTATCACAAAAATACTCGATAAATACCTAAAAGATAACCCAGAAAAACGAGAAGAAATGATCCAGGCTCTCAGACAGCAAATCGGAGATTTCTCACGACCGCTCCAGACACCAGAGGAGGTCGGAGCATTTCAACAACTCTTCTATCTCGCTTATCCAGAGAGGTTTGCAGGTGAAATGGCATATATCGATGGTGAGTATGGCTCGCGAACCCAGGAAACATTTATGAGAGATATTTTTGCCATGGGTGGCTGGCAAGAAAAAATGGAAGGTAGCGATGGAATACTCGGTAAAAATCCTGAAGAAATTTCGACCTATATTGCTGGACTGAGTGAATTTGAAAGGGATATTCTGAGGAAACATTACACCTCAGGAAATGTAGATCAAAATTCCAGTCCAGAAGCTATAAAACAAGCACAACTCGGATTAGTACTCTCAGAAGTAAATGTCCCTGTGGATGGCGTATGGACTGAAAAAATGGCGGAATTACTCGAATATCCAGAGCTCGCAAAATCACTCGGTAATTATGCACAAAACAATTATCTCACGCACGCCGGGGGAAAATTCTCATGTGGAGCATCAGTCGGGAGAATGCTCAACTGATTCGGCATTGAATGACTCCCCCAGAGCGGAAGAGATGGGCAGAATTGGAATGAGATTTTCGATGCCCGTCCGGACCAATTTACAAAGGTCAAAATCAACTCTCCAGATGAAGCAAAACCAGGTGGTATCCTCTGTTTTGATGGTGGTGGCAAGAGGCCTCGTAGCTATATGGCTATACGCCATGGGCATGTCGAAGTTAAATGAACAAACGGCTGGTACTATCACTACATTTGAAGTCCTCGATGGGGATGATCAGCGGGAGCAAACTTATCAAACAGTAAGTTCACGGGATATGTCTACTACCCTCGAAAAAAGAGTGTAGCCTAAAATATATTGAAAAACAGCAGAAATCTCTACACTCGTTAGTATGCCCAGGTGGTGAAATGGTAGACACGAGGGACTTAAAATCCCTTACCTCACGGTGTGCCGGTTCGATCCCGGCCCTGGGCACCATTCGACTCCTCACTTCGTTCGTCGCTCATGGTCTTTGACCAGTAGGATTTTTCATAAAACAAAACTTGTTCAACCTGCTGGAGTCGAATGTACTGAGTGAGCTTGCGAATCGAAGTGCTTTAATATCTCATAATCTTTCCTATGAACCCCACCCTTATCAAACTCGCTCAATTCGTCGCACGACGACCAAAAGACGGAACAATCCGCCTCATGCATATCGTTTCGGGGCTCATCATCATCAGCCTTCTCTGGTGGTCGCAGGATAGGTCTGTGATTGATATACCATTTATCGGAGTGCAATCTCCTGAAGTAGAAAAAAACATTGAATACGCTCTCCTCATTCTCGGGTTATTTTTTATCGGACGAGGTCTCATCACTGCCTGTATCGTGAAACAGAAATTGCTGAGATGGAAACAGGCTCTTCATGGTCTCGCACTCATCATCGTCGGTGGCCCTATGATGGATCCATTTGTGAGAAATGTTACCACCCCAGAGACGACCACAACCGGCGGATTTCAGATAGATACGACCGTAGCGCCTATTGTGGAGATGAGTTGGCATCCTGGTATTTTCCTCATCTTACTCGGGATATTCTGGATTTTTGTCGGGATAACTGGAAAGGGAACAACCAGCAAATGCATCCGCTACGGTGAAGTTGTGAAGAAAATACGAGTATAAAACACACCATGAAAAAACTCCGTGCTGTCTACTTCTGAACACCCTGACTCTCTGCAGAGATATTGAAATACCTCCTCGGACAAGACCAGGTAGACATCGTGTGAGTCGTCACCAATCCAGATAAAATCGGTGGAAGAGGGCATCAAGTTATGTCATCAAGTGTCACACAGCTCGCTCGTGAGAAAAATCTCACTCTCCTCCAACCAGAAAAAATCCGAGATGAAGCATTTCTGGAAACAATTCGTGCACTCAAACCAGATATCTGTGTCGTAGTCGCGTATGGGAAAATACTTCCTCAGACGCTGCTCGATATCCCTCCGATGGGATTTCTCAATGTGCATACTTCCCTGCTCCCGAAATACAGATGAGCCGCTCCCATACAGCATGCACTCCTCGCTGGCGAGAAAAAAACAGGTCTCACAGTCCAGCAAATGGCTCTCGGGATGGATGAAGGTGATATCCTCGTACAGGAATCGTGGGATATCACACCTGAGGATACGACGGGAAGCCTCTTCGCACGAACGGGAGAACGAGGTGGACCACTCCTCCTAGAGGCGATGAGGGGATTAATCGATGATACAATCACGCCAATTCCTCAGAATCATGATGAAGCGACCTACACGAAAATGATAGAGAAAAAAGATGGAGAACTCAATCCTGAGTGGACTCTCGATGAAGCCTATCATGCCTGGCAGGCATACACTCCGTGGCCTTCACTTTTTACTTTCTTTTGAGATACAAAAATTTCACTCCTGAAATTAAAAAAAGTACAAAGTACAGAATACAAAGAGCAAAATGACCCGTTCTCCGTAGTAGGCGAAAGTGATGATGAAATACTACGAAGGATGAAAGGACTTTTTATCACAGATAAACTTCCTGCTATTCAACTCCAAGATGGGTATATCCTCCTCGAAGGAGTCCATCCTGCTGGGAAAAAACCCATGACGGGAGAGGAATTTGTGAGAGGATTTATGCGGGATTAGCGAACTGGAGTCGGCATAAAAACACCCGTTTCTGTATCGAGCGTATAGGTGACCGTTAATTTACCACCTTCATCAGTGAGGACATCGCTCACAGCTGTCGTGGCAATATCGTAGAAAGCGCCTGTTTTTCATTCAATAGTCTGCTGGACCGTATCAGCATCAGAGACGATTCACCACTCCCCTCGACACATCTCCCACTCGCTATTGGTGCAGAGACTGTAGAATTTTTCTGAAAGGAGTGGCCACGCTATAAATCCTATAAATGCTATGCAGGCTATCACAACGAGCCACCAGAAGATGAATCGAAAGGCCTTGCGTAGAAAAGCAATCATAGATTATTCTTGTTCTCCGAAGAGGTCGGAAATAGTCGTGTTGGTCTTGAGTGCTTGTCGAACCTGAGTCACATCATGATCATTGATTTGTCCATTGACTGCGGGCATACCCTCTCCTCCTGCAATAGAGAAATTGGTCGGAAGTGGTCCGTTCATAAAATTCACTTCAGCGCGAACATTGACTTCTTTTCCTGTGTGTGGGCAACGGATGAGGAGATCTACTCCAGTATTATTGAGCGATACAATAGAAACATGATTCTCAGAGATTTTTGCCTGTTGATTCTGATGATTGTAGTTCTGGATAGTCGATTCAATGATTGTTTTGAGGATGAGAAAATTCATATTTTTGTGGGTAGAAACTAGATTCAGTATACGCCTTTTGCGAGCAAAAAGCAACTCTTTTGGTATCAATAAGTATAGTGATTATACGATTTTTGCAATGACCTTCTCGATTCGAGCTATTGCCTTTTCCAGACCCAAAATCTCCGTCATTTCAAATGCTCCAGGAGAAAACTCTTTTCCAGTGAGGGCGACACGGAGCGGCCAGAGGACTTGACCATTTTTCTTCCCTGCTTCTGCGATTTTGGGGATTATAGCGTCTTTGAAAACATCCCGTGATGGGGTGGAAGTGAAGGATTTGATTATATCTAGGCCAAATTGAAGGGCTTCCCGTGCTTGTGCTAGGTCAGCAACCCCCATTTTCTCTGAGAGGAGGAGTGCTGTATCAACCTCTGGCTCCTGGTAGAAACATTCTGAAAGCGCTGGAAAATCAGCAAGTGTCTCACACCGCTTCTGGACCTCCGCGATAACTGCCCGATTAAATGCTTCATCGTGAGTAATAAAGGTATTTTCGTAGAAATCAGAGTTGTATTGTTTGAAGTAGTCTGCGAGCGTCTTTGTGAGTTCTTCTACTGGCATTGCAGCGATATATTTAGAGTTCATCCATTTGAGCTTTTCTGGGTCAAATATCCCATTGGCAATCTGGAGACCCTCGAGAGAAAAAGCTTCGATCAGCTCTGGAAGTGAGAAAATCTCTTTTGTCGTCTTGGAATTCCAGCCGATAAGTGCTATATAATTGAGAAGTGCTTCCTTGATATAGCCCTTTTCGAGGAACTGGCTAACATGCGTATCACCATTGCGTTTTGAGAGTTTTTTTCGGTCAGCCCCGAGGATAACTGAGAGATGATAAAATTCTGGTGCTTCCCAGCCGAACATACGGTAGAGGAGGACATGCTTGGGAGTACTCGGGAGCCATTCATCACCTCGGAGAACATGCGTGATTTTCATCAGGTGGTCGTCGACTGCCATAGCGAGATGGTAGGTCGGGAATCCGTCAGTTTTGAGCAATACTTGATCGTCGATATCTGCCGACGGAACAGAGATTTTTCCTTTCAGTCCATCGACAAATGTTATCGTCTCCCCTTTTGGGATTTTCATGCGGACGACATAATTTTCACCTGCCGCTATTTTTGCCTTTGCCTCATCAATGGTGATATCACGGTAGGGGCTCCGAAATGGTATCATGATACCTGCCTCTTCTGCTTTTTTCTTGTGCGCTTCGAGCTCTGCCTCGGTCGTGAAGCAATAATACGCATCGCCTTGTTCGATGAGCTTCTCCAAGTGCTCTCGATAGATCAGAAGTCGCTCTGACTGGATGTAGGGACCTGAGTCCCCTCCCCCGCGGATACTCTCGTCAGGATGAATACCAAAAAGTTCGAGCGTGTCGAGGAGTGCATCAGTCGCCCCTTCTACTTCACGAGTCTTATCTGTATCCTCGATACGGACGAGAAATTGCCCGTGGTTTTTTTTCGCCCAGATGTAAGCAAAGAGAGCAGTACGAAGACCTCCAATATGGAGCTGTCCTGTCGGTGATGGTGCGAAGCGGGTGCGAGTCATACAATCAATTATCAATTACAAATTGTGAGAAGTATATGAAAAGACGAGGAATTTCAAAAAACTCCTCTCTAGAGAGTAAACATACCTATTTATTTGGTTTCTTGGACTTTTCTTTTTTTCTGCAATGTTCTCGCAAATTGACGTCAGAAGACTCGCACATCTTCAATTTTCTCTTCGTATGTTTCTTTTGTAGTATTTACAGATTGCAAGATTTCGTGAAAGTTTTTGATACTCTGTTCTCCTATATTTGCGACATCTTCAGCCGTGATACCATCTGGGAGATTTTTCTGTGTAGAAATAAGCATCTCATACGTCAAATCATTAATTTGCTCTTGAGTGATGAAAAAATGATTGGGCATATTCTTGAGATTGCCATAGCTCGATATCACTCGAAATGCATCATCAATCTGAGTAGAGGGCAAATCCCTCTTTTCATATGACTGGATGCGCAAATTCATGAGATCAGTATGTATTTTCCCCTGAATGTCCGCTATTTGTGATATCCTATCTTCTGTGAGTTTTTTAACCTTTTCTTCATAGCTTTTTTTATCTGTCACGCCACCAGCGAGAATGATAGCTTCTCTATGTGGTATTTCTGATTTTTCAGGGGTTAGTGATTTTTTTTCAGTCATAAAATTATGAATTAACAGCGTGTTGTTTGGATATACTCCTGGGGATAATCAATCTGTGTATTAGAACGGTATGTATATCAATTTGTATTCCCAAAAGTCATACCCGTAAATCCAGCAGCCTTTTCCATATCAGTCAGCCTAACTCTAGGATCCTCCCCTGCATTTTCAATTATTTTCCATTGTATCTGTACTGGCTTGGCTGGATTGGAAAGCAATCCGAGCTCATTGGCTGCTGCATAAGTCATATCAAGTATGGCAGAGCATTTACGCGTCCATGTGTATTCGTTAGGTCCTTCATCCACGATGGGATAGAGGAAGCAACCATTTGGACCCGTGACTCTCACTCTCACTTTTCGGATATTTACATCTGTACCAAATATTTCTGTGAGCATTTCCTGGGGTACAGCAACTCATCGTATAACTTGGTTAGCTGTGGGGGTATTTCCACTATATCCTGTGACTAATCAGGGCGCATTCCTGATACTACAGTTCCGGCAGACATTTCCATAATCAGGTGATCATAGCCCATTGTCTTGGCTATCTACAGAACCTGTCACTGTGAGTCAAAATACCGTACGATAACCACTATACGCGGTCACTCATTCATCCTTATTCCGTATACATGTGGCTCCAAATGTAGCAAAATCCCTTCCGCGAGAAGTGACAACATCTACTCCATGATTATTCCATTCTGGTCTTTTTGAAGCAGCATTATCTGCTATTCCCTTTCTGAGCTTCGATGACAATTCACTCTCATCCTCTCATCCGGTAAATTTGTACGCTCGGCAGAGTGCTACTTCATCCCCACATGTCTCAATACGACACATTGAACATCCATCGTAGGATTTATCATCTGGACCATCTTCACACTCTTCGGCTACCTGGACTGTAGTGCCTGTATCACCAGTCATAGTTTCTGGTTCTACCTTGTCCCCAACGCCGACTCCTTCTCTCGTGTCATTCCCGCAGAAGTTACAAGCGCCTGCATCTGCCTGATAGATAGTATCATCTTTATCATGGGTTTCATAATTAACTGCCCCAGGCACGTCACAGTATGTCTGAGGAATTGTTCATGTGTCTATAATTTCACTGTAAATACAAAGAGAATTATCTTCTTTTTGTGCATCAGGGCTATAGTTGAGGGCGGTAGAATCCTTACATCCCGGCACACACTGTGAACATTTATTTCCGCCACAATCGATTTCTTCCTCATCTGCATTTTTTATTTTATCACTACAGGTCTGACATGTCCCGTTATCCTGATTAGCCCCTGCTTCAAAATTATGAGCATCTGAGTTGATACATCATTCGCGTATCTCAGGCTCAAAGGAACATGACCCGTCATCAACAATAGCATATATATTATAATTTTGCGCACCAGGGTTGGTACATCAGCTGACTGTTGGGATGTAGATACATGTTCACTGTTCTCAATAGTTTTGAGCAGTACTATCGAGACATTTATCATACTGACAACTCCCGTCATCTACGTCGTGGGCTGGATCATAGTTTGATGCAGTAGAGTCCATACATCCTGGATTTGAGGGATTTATGGGCATTGTTACTGGCAAAGGACGAGTAGGGACATAAGCCTTACTAGGGCGCACGATTAGTGCGCTGAGTGACAAGGTGACACTGGAGAGGATTTTCTGTTGTGCAGCTTTGTTTTTGTTGAGATTGGCGAGTTGTGTACGACATTTTTTAGCTTGTGCAGTCTTTTTTTGCTTCGTGAATGTATTGCACTGTTTTTGTTTGGCAGTAACCCGTGTGGTCAACGTGTTTATCTGACCCTGTATTCTGATTTGTTCTTGCTTGAGGGGTTTTTCACAGGTATCGATGTATTTTATAGTTCCGTTCTTACAGGATTCTAGATTACCAAAAATACTTGCTTTTAATCAGCCATTATTGGATATCTGAGTCGCAGCAAGTATGAGAACAAGACTGATAACAATTGATATAATGATTTTTCTCTTTTTCTGCATAGATAGAGCGTTATAAAACCATGATATACTATCCTGCTGTGTGAAGCAAATTTTTGCATATACAAAATAATATATATACTAAAGTCAATCATGCACGGCATCCTCTACTACTCTACTATTTCAGGCAATACTCGTCTCGTCGGTGAAGCACTCCAGGGGATTTTTGCAAACGCTGGTATCACTCTCACGCTCCAAGATGTCGCAGAGGATACGGCCTGGCAGGATGAAGTCGATTTTACACTCTTTGGTTCTGGGACATACGCTCATGGTATGATAGAAAAAAGCCTCCGAAAATGTGTCGAGGAAATCTGGAAAGATAAAAACATACGAATCCCCTGTGCTGCTATCGGTCTCGGAGATCATCGCTATGATGTGGAATACAATATATACTCTGCTGATCAGCTCGAATCATGGATTATTGAACACGGAGGGACGCTCGTCTGCCCTGCTCTCCGCATCAATCGAAGCCCTGTCAAACCAAACAATCAGAAAATCATCGAAAATTGGGCTAGAAATTGTATCATATCCCTTCGTAAATAATGAACATCATCCTCACTTGATCATCTGGCTCATGACTCCTCTCAGCAGGAGATATCGTGATGGAAGCACTCCAGCATGCTGGGTATTTCGTCGTGGCTGACCGTGAATATCCGAGTCTGATAAAGGGCGGATGTTCGTATTCCCGAATAGAAATCTGAACTAGCCCAATTCATAGTATTTCAGAATTTGCGGATATCATCGTCGCATTTGATCGTGTGGGGTCGAAGAATGCCCTTCCTCATGTGAGAAATGGCGGACTCATGATCTATGGTGATGAGATGCATGATAAAATCCCAGGATATTCAGAAACCATTCAAGAAAAAAATCTCACAACACTTTTTATCCCCGAATATGCCACTCCGAAGAAGCTAGGAGCCAATGAACTCCTCTCAAATATGCTCATGATAGGAGCACTCTGGCGTGTTCTCTGTCTGCCCGTTGATGGGCTCGTAAAGGCCGTTGAAAAACGCTTTGCCAGTAAGCCTGCACTCCTCGCACTCGATATTGCTCTCATTCAACACGGATACCTCTTGAATGACGCTGTCATTCAAAATGACGAATGACGAATGACGAATGACGAAAATGATGGATTTTTTGATAATTTCCGTCTTCCAACTTGAAACTCAAAACTTGAAACTCAAAACTATAAACTCCTAGACGGAAATGAAATCCTTGCTCTCTCTGCCGTTCATCATGGCGTCCGAGCGTATTTCGCGTATCCCATGAGTCCGAGTAGTACCATTCTCTCACATCTGGCAAATTGGACGGAGAAAACAGGCATGCATGTCGAACAGGTCGAAGACGAGATAAGTGTGTCTCAGATGACGCTCGGTGCGAGCTTCGCTGGAACGAGAAGTCTGTGTGCCACTTCTGGTGGAGGATATGACCTCATGACCGAAACCGTCTCGCTCGCTGGTATGATAGAAACTCCTCTCACCGTCATCGTCGCTCAGCGACCTGGCCCTGCGACTGGCCTCCCGACCTGGAGCGGACAAGAAGACCTCAATCTCGCGATATACAGCGGGCATGGTGAATATGCGAAAGCAGTGATGGCCGTCGGCGATCACGCGGAAGCATTTCGAGTCCTGGGTGAAGCTCTCAATATCGCAGAAACCTACCAAATTCCCGTCATCGTCCTCACGGATAAAACTCTCGCAGAGACAAATGCAACCGTCGACCCAGCATCTCTCGTCGGAGTCGAAATCGAGAGAGGGCTTACAGAAGTGCAAAAGGCAAAAGGCAAAGAGCAAAATGATGGATTTGATAGTAATTCCGCAATTTTGAATTTTGAATTTTGAATTTTGAATTCTTCAAGTCGTTACGAATTAACAGACTCAGGAATCTCCCCTCGCTGGCTCCCAGGCACAGGACCTCGCTACTACGCCAATGGTGACGAACATGGACCAGATGGGACTCTTCGTGAAGATGCAGCCGGTGTGCAGGAAGCACATGAGAAAAGAATCAGAAAGATAAAAACCCTCGAAGCAGCTACACC
>JBFZBA010000003.1:0-2956 GCA_041308705.1 Candidatus Altimarinota bacterium | reverse complement strand
CAACTAGGGCATCAATACGGTCACAACTGGGTAGAATTTTTTCCAGATTATTAGCAAGTGTATTATTGGGGGTGTTGTCGATAGCATTCATGTGGCTGATTATATCGATTCTGTGGCATTCTCAATGGAAAATATCACTTTTATTGTACGATCTGAGGCAGCCTGTCTTTCATAACTAATTTTTCTCAGAATTGTCTCAGTATTTCACTTTTTTCGCTGAAACTTCCACTCGTGAAAATGAAGTGAAGGTATTCTGTCTTTGTAATACTCTTTGATTTCTCTCCGTGTATCATTTTTTGCATGCCGTTGATCTTCTCAATTTCTTTTGTGAGTTTGTTATCAAGTCATGGTTTGTAACTGATCATAGAGTCACACAGTGTGACGAGTCCTTGTATGAGAGCCTCTTCTCGTACATGTTTTTCACTACATGTACCCCTACCTGCCTGTCGGTTACAGCGATACTATACATACTGCGAAAGTGATTGAAAATAATGGGGGAGTCTTTGAGAGGCTTGCAGAGAGAGATGGTAAACAATACAGGAGGTATTGGATTACACTTTCATAATAATCCTCTCCATTCTCTGACAGAATTCCTCTAAATCTGCGAGATGGATATGCTCACGAGTTGTGTGCATATCGTGGCAAGTTGCTCCGATGGAGATCCACTCAGTATCTGGATATTTCTCAGCGAGAGTGCCGACTTCGACAGTTGCATGAGTCGTCACAGCGGGGATTTTTTTACCATTGACTGATTCCATACTTTCTTGTATTTTTCTGACAAAAGGGGAGTCGGCATCGGCGAGCCAGACAGGGGATTCGTGACTGAGCTCAAAGTTTACCAAGTTTATTCAGTTTACTAGGTTTACTGAGTTAAATTCATTAAGTATTTTTTGTTTCATGGGTTCGATGCCTCACGGGATATTTGTGCGGAGGAAGTAGCACCAGCTGAGAGTATCATCGGCGATTTTCATCTTGCCGAGATTCCATGAAGAGTGAGCAGTATTTTCGTCTCACCATGTATCGACTCCTGATCCGAGCTCTGAGATACTGTGAAGGATATGCTTTTCGTAGAAATCTCCTGAGTGTTCTGTCTCTTCTATGGTTATTTCCACTTTGTCGTTCTGGGTTTTTTCTCGGATTTCGAGAGTTTTTTCTCATGCCCAAGTATCCAACTCTTCTCGGACTCCGGTGAAGAGTACTTTTGCATGAGCACTTCGGGGGATAGCATTATCAGCATCACCTCCGAGGAGCTCTCCTATACCCTCTATATCCTCTCGTTCTGTGATGATTTTTGCGAGCTCGACGAGGGCATTCCCTCGGTTTTCGACTATTTCTACCCCTGAGTGCCCTCCTCGCATTCCTGATATTTTTATCATATACATTCCACTAGATTGTCCTTTGTGCTTTGTCCTTTGTACTGCGTAGCTTCATTCCATGAGTAGTGTTCCTCCGCATCAGATACCGATAGATTCGGAGTGGCACCAGTCGAGATTTATAGCATATGGAGCGGTGATAGGCAGTTCGAGATGGTGAGCTCCGATGAGTCCGACTTCTTCCCCCATCGTGAAGAGGAGCTCGAGCGTCGGTCGATCCTCGAGCTCTGCTATTGCCATCATGACAGCCACCCCAATACCATTATCAGCTCAGAGTGTCGTCCCATCACCATAGAGAGCACCATCTCGTTCGATGATTTTCACACCATCTCGGCCCCAATCATGGGGTTCTTTTGACACACAGACCATGTCCATGTGGGACTGGAGACATAAAGTATCGATTTTCGAACTTCGATTTTCGAACTTCGATGTTGCTATGATGAGCAGATTTCCAATAGCATCTTCCTCATACTCCCAATTATGTGATTTTGCCCACGATATGAGCCATTTCCTCACCTTTTCCTCTTGGTGGGATTTTCGAGGAATCTGAGACAATTCTTTGAAATATGTTAGTGTCTTGTCAAATAAGCTCATAAGACTGATTTTAGTGATACTTTGTGACTTGCAAGCATCAATACTTGTGAGATTCAAAAATTCTGTATAATCTCAGGACAAATTATTTCCAGCCTTATATATATGATTCGACGCATTTTCCTCTTTATACTGACCAATATCGCGATTATCGTGATGGGTACTATCATTCTGGGTCTTCTCCAGACTGTTTTTGGTATCGATATTATCGGTACACTGCATAGTTCTTGGCTGTCTCTGGCTATTTTTGCTCTTATTTACGGCTTTTTTGGTTCATTTATCTCTCTCTGGACCTCTAAATGGATGGCAAAGAGATTTTATCATATAGAGCTTATCACACTCGATAACCTCGGATCAGCGAGTCCAGGACAGAAACTGGTCTATCAGACTGTTGAGCACATTGCTCAGAAACACAGCATCACTATGCCAGAGGTTGGAATTTATGAATCTCCTGAAGTAAATGCTTTTGCAACTGGTGCTACTCGGAACTCTTCTCTCGTCGCAGTCTCTAGCGGTCTCGTCGCTCAGATGAGTGCTGATGAGGTCGAATGAGTCGTCGCTCACGAGATGGCACACATCCTCAATGGCGATATGGTCACTATGACGCTTCTTCAGGGTGTTATCAATGCATTTGTCATCTTCCTCTCTCGAGCTCTCGCACAGGTCATCTCTATGGCTATGCGACGCGATGATGCCTCATCAAATTGATTCGTCTACTTCGGTATCGTAATTCTTCTCGAGATCCTTCTCGGAATCCTCGGTTCACTCATCGTCATGGGATATTCTCGTCGTCGTGAATTTGCTGCTGATGCCGGGAGTGCCTCATATGTCGGTAAGAGCAAGATGGTGAACGCGCTTCGTGCCCTCCAGAGGATTCACGAACAAAATATCGCTGTTAAAGGTGATCCAAAACTGGCTACTCTCAAAATTGACGGAAAATCTAGCGGATTCCTCCACCTCTTCGCGAGTCATCCACCGCTCGAAGAACGCAT
>JBFZBA010000002.1:0-3204 GCA_041308705.1 Candidatus Altimarinota bacterium | reverse complement strand
ATTTTTTATTGATACCATTGATGATCTTTTCGAGCTTCTGGTTTCGCATGAGTTCAGCGATATATCACTGTTCTTCCAGAGAATATTGCTTTGGAGTATGCTGTTCGAGGCCAGTGAATATGACGCCTGTGGTACGATAGAGAGTATCTGGTGAATACACTTGTTCGAAGAGGGCGCTCATGATCTCAACAATCTCATTCTTTCTCTGAGTATGTCTCCCGAGTCGTCTGTCCAGACCAAAGACTCGCCGCTCTTTGTCTCGAAAAGTGATGATGATATGGTTGGTCTCGAGATTTTTATCTATCAGCCTCTCATACGCTCGTTCGAAATTCATCATGAGATGATCCCATACGAAGGACTTGTCTGAAGTTTTATGATAATTGAAACTCCTCGTCGCGGATATACTCTTGTCCATCTGTTGTCTCTTGGGATGAAAAGCGTTCACGCCTCTGAGCTCCAGCCAGACATCAGTTCCATTTTTGCCAAGAATCTCCCGGAGCTTCCAGAATCCGACATCGAGGAATCCTGCTATATTTCATTCCTTCACTAAGTATTTCAATTTCTCCTGAGAGGCTGGTCAGATAAAAGGAATATCACCGAATTCGAGCTTCCCTGCATTCTCGAGGAAATGAGAGGAGTCCGCTCATATACAGACACCCATTGGCTTATGAATCTCAGAGAGGATCTTTGCTCGGAGGCGAGTATTACTGACGCCTATACTCACAGGGATACCAATTTTTTGAAGTATTTCATGCTGGAGAAAGAGGGCGAACTCGTGATCAGTCATTCATTTATATCGAGGTATGCCCGTAATATCAGCCCAGGATTCATCGATACTAAATCGCTCAATGCCATTACTCCATTGACTGAGATACTGGTGCATACGGTCACTGGTCTGACCATAGAAGCTCATATCAGGAGGGAGCATCACGAAGTCCCGCTTTGGAATCATCCTCTCAGCTTCCCAGATGGGAGTCCCGACTTTGACTCCATACTTCCGAGCGTGATAATTACTCGTGATGATGATATCTCCTCCGACACAGACACACTTGTCACGGAGCCCAGGATCACGCATGACCTCACAGCTCGCATAAAAGCAATCACAATCTATATGAGCGAAGAGTTGCTTCGAGACATTGAATTCCATAGGAAACAGGTTTAATACGTTTAATCGGTTTAATACGTTGGAGAAATACCTATTTCCAAGTAAAAAAATCCTCTGTTTTTCTTTTTCTTTCCCGTTCTCCGTAGTAGACGAAGTTCAATTTATATTACTACGAAGGATGAATACTTTTACTCAGGACACTATTTCCCATACTTCCGGAATACTCCCACCACAACACCGAAAACCTTGAGCTCTTCTCGGGGATAAAAATCAGGATACTTCGAGTTTCCTGCATGGAGGTAATGCCCTCGCTTATCTTTCTTCAAATACTTCAGAGTAAACTCTCGGTCGACCTCTGCTACCACGATATCGTCCACCTTTGCATTCATGCCTTTATCCACGATCACGATGTCTCCCGTATTAATCCCCGCGTCTATCATGCTGTCTCCAGAAACCCGGATCATGATAGTACTCTCTGGGCGAGGTATGAGGTAGGTATCTATATCTATATTGTGAGCATTTTCTTCATCTCATGGCGATGGAAAACCAGCCTTCACTGATTCGTATACCCGCTGAGTGAAAAAACTCTCCTGAGGGACAAATGTGTATTTATCTTTCACGAAATACCCCGCCTCGACCAATCGACGAAAGAGGTAGGTCACACTCCCCTTTGACCGAAACCCGAGGAGCTCCCGTATCTGCTCAAAGCTCGGGAGCTGTTTGTGCTTGCGGAAATATTTCCGGAGTGTTGCTATGTATTGGAGGTCACGCATAATTGAACAATTGTTCAATTGAGTATAGACGCTTAATTATTTTTGCAAGTTCTTTAAGATGATAAAATGTTTTTTCACAGTTTTCCGGGAAGCACGGTAATATTTGGATCTTATACTTGCAAACAATCCTGACTTAAATACTTAAGCCATCTCACCATTCTCTTGCAAAACTCGGATAGCGTTGAATCTTCTATTATCATCGATTTCATTTTTCGTAAGGTTATGGAGTGCAGCAATTGTCTGATCATATGCTAGTTCCACTCCTTTACTAACAACCTGTTCCCATTGTTCAAAATCGAGTTGTTCGGCTACAAGCAGTGTCTCAATAATATCACCAAAATCTCGCGGACTAAAACATGAGTCTAGAAAATGTATTTCTAAAAATTGTTCCACATCATCGCCAGTTTGGATTTCGGCAAGCCAAATATTCGCAACATTTTGGTTCATCTGGCGGTAGACACTCTGTAAAGCTTCCAACCAATCAAAATATTCGGCAATTTTTGTGTCTATATCAGGCTCAATATAGCCCTTAGCATGTGCGATTTTATCATTACGATAACGGATAATCGATTTTTTAATGTTTCGTGCATCATCTGCCGGTAGCCCTGCAATCTTCAAAAAATCCACGATTTCACTTTCTCCCAAAAAAGCGATAGCCAATGGGGATTCCGGAGCCAAAATATCTTTTTCTTCGTCGCGGGGATTTTTGGTCGTCAGCGCAAGCTCATATTTCTCTTTCTGCTCTTTGTATATACGCAAAACTTTATACTGAATCGCCAACATAAACAGTAAATGAAACGGCATCATCGAAAACGGACGCGCTAGAGTTTCGCTTTCTTCCAAAACAGAAAAGGACTGCCAGAGATGGTTTACATAATTGTTTTCCGGAGTGTTTCGGCGGATAGGCAAATAGTCAAAAATATTCGGGGGCATCTTCATACATAAAACTTAATTATCATCTGAAATTTCGTGTTTTGAATTTTTAAACTTTGCTACAACTTTTGAAAAAATCTTTGTTGGATGGTCATTATTCTGATCAAATGAGACCTTTTCATTTTTTGGATCTAAAAATAATTGTGTTTTGTCCTTTAGTTTTTTACTCCCAGCAAGTACCATGAGTTGAACTTCATCTTTTCTATTTTTTGATATCTTTACATCTACCCAATAATCAAAATCAGTGATTTGTTCCCTTTGTACTTTTACAAGCTCGCCATCTATGTTAATAATTTCAGCATCTTTATATTTTTGCGATTCAATAATATCTAAAAGATCCGTAGCCTTTTCTTCGATCGGTTTATTGAGTGTTATTTTAAAATCGCATCTAGA
>JBFZBA010000001.1:0-16570 GCA_041308705.1 Candidatus Altimarinota bacterium | reverse complement strand
TCTATAAAGAGTGTATTAACAAGGAATTATTTCTTTTCTTTTTCCTCTTTTTCAGCCTTGGCTACACCTGTTTTACCAGATCGAATTTCTTTTTCGATTTTATCCATGACCTTTGGGTGTTCGTTGAGATACTGTTTTACATTTTCGCGACCTTGTCCGAGCTTCTCACCATCGTAGGTATAGAATGCTCCCGACTTATTCACAAAGTTTTTCTCGACACCGAGATCGATGATCTCACCGGTCCGACTGATACCTTCGTTATACATAATCTCGAGCTCAGCTTCGCGGAATGGAGGAGCGATTTTGTTTTTGACGATTTTAACACGAGTCACATTTCCGAGAATTTTCTTGTCATCACCAGTTCCCTCTTCTATGGCAGCACGACGACGGATATCGACACGCTGAGAAGCGTAGAATTTGAGAGCATTACCACCTGTGGTCGTCTCAGGATTACCAAACATGACACCGATTTTCATACGGAGCTGATTGATGGCAATGAGGAGACATCCAGATTTGGAGATAGCACCAGTGACTTTACGAAGTGCCTGAGACATGAGACGAGCCTGGAGACCCATATGAGAATCGCCCATAGAGCCCTCTATTTCAGCCTTTGGCGTGAGTGCTGCGACAGAGTCGAGGACGATAATATCGACCGCTCCGGAGTGTACGAGAGCATCAATGATTTCAAGGGCCTGTTCGCCGTAATCTGGTTGTGAGATGATGAGGTTTTTGATATCGACACCGAGCTTGGCAGCATACTGAGGATCGAGTGCATGTTCTGCATCGATAAATGCTGCGGTTCCGCCTGCTTTCTGGACTTCTGCGATAGCATGAAGTGCGAGAGTAGTCTTACCAGATGATTCTGGACCAAATATCTCGACGATACGCCCCTTCGGATAACCACCACCGAGTGCTTCATCGAGCTTGAGACTCCCCGAAGACACCATCTCGACTGGGACATGAGGTTTTTCACCCATGACCATCACTGATCCAGCGCCATATTGTTTTTCGATCATCTTGAGCGCGGCCTGGAGTGCTGCTTTTTTGTTCTCATCCATATTGAGAAAAGTATAAAAAATTAAGTCTTACACAAACGAGTAAGTACCACTGAGTATAGGGGGGTATTTTTAAAATTCAAGTAATTCCGTAAAAAGTTGATAATGACTATTTAAAGAAAATACTTAATGTATAATTGCTTATTTAACGAGGAGTCTCTTGTAATGCTCACGGAGACTCTCCTCAGTTCCGTAGGAGATTTTTCTTCCTTTGCAGGTCTGACAAGTAAATTTCATTTTCTTTGGATCCGCACGATCAGTTTCGACAAATTTGCGACAATCATGGCAAAAGAAGACGATAGCTCCTCGATCAGGATTAAAGGTGATTTTTTCCTTTCCATAGGTCGAGACATTCACGAGATCGCTCTTGATACCATAAAATCCAGTATATTTCTCTTCTGGAACTGGGGGTGTGGGTGGGGTAGGTTCAGACATAATGAGATAATTGTAGAGAAGAGAGTATTTTTCATGTGTTGAAGATTATTGACAAAACCTGTTTATTTTTAATAATAATGGCAATTACTTACGACAACTACAGTGGATACTCTCGCCAGCACTCTTGCTGAAAAAATCACAATCCCCGAGCAAAGATCGAGCATCCTTTATTCTATGAGAATGCGTCTCGTAGAACTTTGCAAAGAACATCATATTTGGCTAGCAGACGGAAGAATATATCTGGAAAATGAAGATGGACGAATGGTCTGTAAGGATACAGCAACAAATCAGGAAACAATAATAGTTTGGTGAGGTGAGGAATACATCCTTGAATTTGACAGAGACAATGAACAACGGAGAGAAAATTTCCACTTTCCAGCAGAGCTGAATTTTAAAGTACGGAAAAAATGAGACGGACAACAGGAAATATTTTTATGAGCACAAATTCTACGCTCAACACCAGAAAACCTAGTAGAAGCCTTATCAGAAAAATCTATAAGAGTAGTAGATATTCCTGGTGAAGAGAGGATAAAATATAAAGGTGAAAATGGTGTATTATGACCATCTCAGAAAATAGTTTTTTGAATAAGACAAGAAAGGGAACAGGGTGAAAAGGCTTATTCTCCTTGTATTACACTCGTTATGAACGATGATAATCGCTCAAAAATATCGTATGATACGATGAACGACCTTTCTTTTACAGATTTAGAAAGAGGAGACACATGGTATCCTGACTTCTCCTCAGTAAGTGAAAAATATATCGTTACAAGACACGGGAGAGAATATATTGAGGTCAATTGTTGGAGCGCAAAAATGAGAAGAAGTAAGGAACATCTTCTCTCTCGTCAGGAATGATGCGGAAAATTTGAAAAACACTATCTTCAAGTGGGGTCAAACAGTTTTGAGGTGATGCATCTTATTGGGCATAATCAAGCAGAAATAAAATTTTTGAATGGAATGTATACAGTTGCTGTTGATGAACACGGGAACATGAAGTCCAAAGAGCAACGCTATATCAATGTCTCCGGGTCAAGCACATTTTGGTATGATTTAATAGATAATAAGAAACTGGACCACGAACCAGCATAATACAGAATTTACGCCTATTTATTACTTGCCAAAAAGGAGTTTTCTCTATACTTTGTAGGTCCTCTCTCGGACCTGATTGTCGTGTATTTAAAAAGTTAATAAAATCCTATGTCTGAAAACCCTGTTGTCATGAATGATGTCCGCCGAGATATCAAGTTCGAGATGGAGAATTGCTACCTCGATTATGCGATGAGCGTCATCGTCTCTCGTGCACTCCCTGATATCCGTGACGGATTAAAACCAGTCCACCGTCGTATCCTCTTTGCGATGAGTGATCTCTCTCTCCACTCTGGATCAAAATACCGTAAATCTGCAAAAATTGTCTGAGATGTACTCGGTAAATACCATCCACATGGTGATAGCTCAGTCTACGAAGCAATGGTCCGTCTGGCTCAGCCATGGGCTCTCCGCTATCCACTCGTCGATGGTCAGGGAAACTTTGGTTCTGTTGATGGCGATGGTGCAGCTTCGATGAGATATACGGAAGCGCGCATGTCCAAAATCACAGACGAGATGCTCGCTGATATCAAAAAAGAGACTGTTGATTTCCGGCCAAACTATGATGCAAGTGAAAATGAACCAACGGTTCTCCCAGCACGAGTCCCAAATCTCCTCCTGATGGGATCAGTCGGTATCGCCGTCGGTATGGCAACCAATATCCCTCCTCACAATCTCCGCGAGGTCGTCAGCGCGATACAATTCGTGTTGAAGCATGAAAAACGAGAAGATATCACAGTCGAGGATTTGATGGAATTTATAAAAGGTCCTGATTTTCCAACCGGAGGTGTCATCTACAACCGTGCAGACATCCTCTCCGCGTATGCGACAGGCCGTGGATCTATCGTCCTGCGAGGGAAAGCTGATATACAAGAAACTGCAGCTGGTCGACCAGTTATCATCATCAACGAGCTTCCCTACCAGACGACTCCTTCGAGCATCGTCGAACAAGTGGCTCACCTCCATACAGAGAAAATCATTAACGGAATTGCTGAGGTTCGCGATGAGTCAAACAAAGACGGTATACGCGTCGTCATAGAGCTCAAACGAGACAGCTTCCCGCGAGAAGTATTGAATCAACTCTTTAAACTCACAGGCCTCCAGTCATCATTTGCCTACAACATGATTGCTCTGACCGATCGAGGTCTCCAGCCAAAACTCTTCAATCTCAAGGAAATCCTCGAAGAATTCATCGTCCATCGCCAAGAAGTCATAACGAGAAGAACCAAATATGAGCTCCGTATTGCAGAAGAGCGAGCACATATCCTCGAAGGGTTAAAAATCGCTCTAGATAATATCGACGAAGTTATTGAGACCATCAAAAAGAGTAAAGATAGACAAGATGCAAGCGAAAAACTCCAAACCAGATTCAAGCTCTCAGAACGACAATCAGTCGCAATTCTTGAAATGCAGCTCCAGAGACTCTCAGGCATGGAGAGAAAGAAACTCGAAGACGAACTCGCAGAAAAGCTCCTCATTATCGCGGATTTGAAAGATATCCTCTCAAAACCAGAGCGAGTCGACACAATCATCTCTGATGAACTCTCAGAAATCAATGATAAATATGGTGACGATCGTCGGACAGATGTCCACGCTTCCCCTCTCGGACAATTTAGTGCAAAAGACACTATCCCTAACGAAGAAGTCATCATCACGCTCTCAAAACAGGGCTATGTGAAGCGACTCAAGGCATCAACCTACCGTACACAGAAACGCGGTGGTATGGGTGTCTCAACAGCCACAAAAGAAGAAGATGAGATCCAGATTCTCCTCTCATCAAACAATCACGATGATCTCTGGTTCTTCACTTCGACAGGTCGTGTATTCCAGCTCCCTACCTACGAAATCCCAGAATTTTCGAGAACAGCAAAAGGATCACCTATCGTGAATTTCCTCTCTCTCCAGCCAACTGAATCTATCTCCACTATTCTCAATGCCAACGAAGCCACGAAGCCTTTCCTATTCTTTGCAACGACTGATGGGACGGTCAAACGACTCGAACGAACTGAAATCACCAACATCCGCTCATCTGGTCTCATCGTCATCAAGGTCGAAGATGGAAATAGTCTCGGATGGGTACAGCCTACCAGTGGCTCAGATATGATGCTCCTCGTCTCAAATGAAGGTCAGGCTATCCAGTTCCCAGAAACTGATGTTCGTGCAATGGGACGATCAGCAATGGGTGTCCGTGGTATCCGTCTCAAAGGCAAAGATACACTCGTCACTGCGTCTGTCGTCTCAGAAGGCATGAAGTATGTCTTCACAGCGTCGAGTCGTGGTCTCGGAAAACTCACTGATATCGAGGATTACCGCTCTCAGGGTCGAGGTGGAAGTGGAGTCAAAGTCGGCGCCGTCACTACAAAAACTGGTAAAATCATCTCAGCAACCATGCTCACAGAAGAAGATAGAAAATCAGCAGACTTCGTCCTCGTCACCAAGTCAGGACAGACAGTAAGAAGCCCGATAAAGGCAGTCAGACTCACTGGTCGAGTCGCTCAAGGCGTCATCCTCACAAAACTCCGCGATGACGATGCAGTAACCTCTATGAGTATCGTGAGAGAAAGAGAAGAGGAAGAGGAGAAATAAAATTGACAGAGATAAGTATCATAGTATTATGATAATGTATACTCTAATTCCTCATATTTATGTCAAACTTAAACAGCTGATTCGACCTGTACGGAGATGAACAGAAAGTCCTCTCTGGGCTGAAAAGGTATGGAATAGATGGCATTGATAGTGTCATTGAGGAAGCCGAACTCACTTTTTCCGGTACAGCTGATCTCACAGGAAAAGAGCTAGAAAAAGTGCTCATGCAATTAGATTGAATGGAACCAGAAGTAGTGGAGAAAGTAATGGCTGCATACTACGATCCAAATATTCAACAATAAAAGTATCTGGTCGAGATTGAGAAATAAACATTACAAATGATACTCGAAATTCCCTATCGTCATTTTAATACTTATCATCCCTGCACTATTGTTTTTGGAGAATTAGGAGAAGTGCAATTTTCTGAGAAAATTCATACAATTCTGGGGGGTGTCTGCTCTTCTGAATTAACAGAGCTATCTCCTGAACAAAGACAAATGGTCTTGAGCTGTCTCGCTGTATTCTCTGCAGATGAAAGAGAAGAAACATCCGAAGCATTTGTTATGCGGGGAGGGCAGTACGGCCAGCAATAAATAGGAACTACTGCAGAATATTTTCTGCAACAAAGGCTCTCGCCTTACCTGGAGAATATTGCAAACGAAAAACTATGGGGGATATATCGTGTTCAGTATCTCCTACTAACCTCTCGTGAACATGGCTTTTGAGACGAGTTATGAGAATCTCCAATTCTTCTTCAGAAATATCTATATCTAGTTTAGGCTCATGCAACTTCGAAAGTTTTTTCACAGGAATGTACCCCTTTTTAATAAGAAAAAGAATGCGAGAATATCTACCTGACCAATCATTGTGTAATATTCCACTTAATGCTTCTTTCGTTCGAAGAAGAATGGTGCCGATTCATCGTCATCGGAATGATTCATCTACTTCTAAAGCATAATGTATTCCGCCATTTTGAGTTATAAATCATATATGGTTACCTTCCCTATCCATAGCTGTCACATTAAATCCTCTCGCTTCAGATTGAAGAATAGTATAGATAAAATCTCAAACACGAAAAAGAGCATTTCATTTTTCCTTTGCCGTTCAAATAGCCTGTAGTTGTTCTGGCTCTAATTGAGATAAAGATGGATATTTCATAAATATATGATAATATATTTAATATTTTGTCAATATTACAATTGGGTGTCTGAATATTCTCTCCGCACATCCTGATCGTGAAATTTGAGCATAGTATCCGAGATAACCACTCACCACGGTTTACCGAGGTTTTCATAACTTCGGAGAGTTTTAGGGAGCCAGAATTTTTTGATAAGTCATTCGAAAAAAGATATGCTTCCGTCATTCCGTGCAAGTTTTTCCATAGACGGAGTCTGGGAAAAACACGACACGGAATCCAGGTGAATTATAGAATCATTATTTTTCTGAAAAGTACTACTCGCTTCGCGTAGATTATTCTCCTGGATTCCAGATATCTCTCATGCCACTTCGTTTGCATTTCAAGATTCTGGAATGACGGAATCATTCGCTTTCATAAATCATTCAAAAGTGTCTCTCTTATCCACGAGGGGGATCAATGTGGCAATCCATCTATCCAGATATGGATCATCTGGTTGTAAACGAATACTCTCGAAATTCATAGCCTCTTCTGTGATAAAAAATGAGAGACAAAATCTGTCTTTCGTTCTTTTGATGTACTCCGGTGTTCACTTCTCAACTCCATGGGTATTGCGCCTCCTTACACCAAACATGAAAGTAAGAGCTGTGACAATAAAACGAGCCGTCCAAAGATTACCTTTTCTTGCAATGATAAAGAGATCGATGTCAGAGTTTTCACCCGCTTCTCCCATAGCCCTGGAATTACAGAGTGCAACAAGAAGAATCTGAGGAAATAATTCCAGCAGACGAAGCGTGAGACGATGTCTGTAGGTGAAGAAGTGTTCCATCATTTTGTATTTTAAACTTTGTACTTTGTCTTACAAGGCTCTGCCTTGTAGCACCCACCTATCCAATCCTATTATCTTCAGAGGTACGAAATCTCCCAATTTTATTTTCTCAATTTTTGGCAAAAACACTTCTCGGAAATTTCTGGTTCTCCCTGAAATAGTACCATCTTCTTCATCAATTTTTGACACCAGAATCACTTCTTCCCGACCGACCATCATCTGATTACGCTCTTGAATGATTTCGTACATGAGGGCATTGAGTCTGTCCCAGCGCTGTGCTTTGATCTCGGCAGGTACATGTCCTGGCATTTTCGCAGCATAGGTCTGTTTACGGGGAGAATAACGGGCAATATAGGCATAGTCAAACTGACACTCTCGAAATGCTTTCATAGTATTTTCAAACTGCTCCTCCGTCTCTCCCGGGAAACCGACGATGATGTCCGTAGAAATGCCAAAGAGTGGATCGCGAGAACGCAGGTATTCCACCTGAGATCGGAAGTCATCATATGAGTGTCTGCGATTCATTTTCTTCAATACATCGTTGTCCCCGGACTGGAGAGCAAAGTGCAGATAATGACAACACTTCTCGAGGTCAAAATGAGCATCGAGGATATCTCTAGTCATATCATGCGGATTGGATGAGGTAAATCTGATTCTATCAAGTCCAGGGATTTCGTTAAGCTGTTCCAGAAGTTCTCGGAAAGGGGTTTTAAAAGAAGATCAGCTTTGCCCCCTTGATAAAGGGGGAATCGAAGGGGGATTTAATTGTATCCAGTTTAAAATCTCCTTTTCTACTGCAGCAGGATCTTCCATGACTCGCAAGTTATAAAATCGCAAGACTGTGAGGTGGTATTTCTCTAGTTCTTCTGTCCTGTATTGATCGTATTTTTGCTGATTCTCGTGATTATCTCAATCAACTTCTATAACCAGTCAAAGCTCGGAACAATAGAAATCCGCAATAAAATTAAGGAGAGGTTTTTGTCGCAGGAATCTGTACTTTTTCAATTCTCCAAATCGAAGCACATCATACCACATACGATTTTCAGCAAGGCTTGAGGTATTTCTCTGGTCTTTTGCAAATTGTGTGAGTTCGGGATTATAAGGAATATGTGTTAGTTTTTCTAATCCCCCCTGCCCCCCTTTATCAAGGGGGCATGATTCTGTATTTTTTTCTCATTCTCCAGTACCCATATTCCACTTCAGCTCCTCTGGGTTCCAGAGATTTTTCCGTGTTTCTTTTCCGTAGCTATTCACATTCTGACCGAGCAAAGTCACCTCTCGGGTACCCTCTCGTTCGACACTTTCGACAACTTCGCCAACGATATCGCCAAGAGGCCGAGAAACCTCATGACCTCGCGTATACGGCACGATACAAAAGGTACAATAATTATCACAACCGGTCTGAATAATCACATTAGCACTCTTCGAATTATTTCATTCCTGACGCACACGGAGGTACGATTGAAAAGCATCATCCTGCCCTATGTCCTCACCGTACATAATCGAGAGAAGCGTCGTGAGAGCCCCTATTTCCTCGATACGAACGACGAAATCAATGTTATCAGTACGATTGAAAAGTTCATCATCAGAATTAAATAAAGAAACTCCATCATTTTGTCCTTCTTCTAATTCCAATAACTCAATCTTGGTAGTATTTTTTCTCCCCTGATAGTCATAATACTTCTTGTTTATGCCTGTCTTGCGAGTCATACAGCCAGTCAATCCAACACGGATATCTCGACCAGTCGAATGTCGCAGTCTGTCTATTTCCTCAACAAAACCAAATACCCTGTCTTCGCCTTTCTGACGCACAGAACAAGTGTTGAAAATAACAATATCAGCCTCCCCCCAAGTGTCGACCTTCGACAACCCAGCCTGGGTGAGAAGCATATGAATTTTCTCACTATCAGCATGATTCATCTGACAACCAAAGGTCTGAATATGAAATTTCCGCTGAGAAGATGCCCCTTTTTTAAGGGCATTTTGAATGCTGGCAATTTTATCTGGAGCTATAAGTGACATGTACAGAGAGTATAGAAATACAGAAAAATGCAAAACTTGACATAATAAATATATAGTATATAATGTGAGTGTTATTAATTAATTATATCTTTATATGGCAACCATCGCTCTACAGGATGATTCATTGAAACCAGGAAACCAGCCTACGGAAGTTCAAAATCTCTCAGAAGCAGAAACTCTTCCAGAGTGAGCAGAACAACTCTTCCCTAAAATTCAGCTACCAACAAAGGTCTTGACTGATAACCATACCTCAACAGCCCACTATGTGCCCTATGTAGATGAATGAAAAGTACTACTCAGAAGGATAATGGAATCTGGAAATATGCGGACTCATGAATCAAATTTTGATATATCGGATGGTTGATATCCACGGGTAAATAAAGTAGATCCTGGGGACACTGAACTTTTTAAGGAGAGCTTAAAAAATGATGGATTATATTCTGGAAATATACGCTTACCGTTAGCGATGAAGGAAATCACGATAGGTGGTGAGAATGCTATAGTTTTTGTTGGTCAACATCAGAACTGAGAACCTCTTCTGTATTACTATGTTGGAGATAAGAAAAATATCAAAAAACTCATTGATGCTTATAGTTCTGTTATCAACATAGGAGCAGTCTCGGAACCTGTGAAATGAACTGTAAATACTCTAGCAGGAGCACCAGTGATGAATCTCATAAAGAGACTTACTAGCGCTTATAACAGCAGAAAAAAGAGTTAGTTCTTCTTCGTCCTCGCGACAAATATCATCACGATGATGAGGAATATACCGCCTGCTATCTGGAAAGTATCTGGTGTCTTATGCTGGACAAATATGTCTATTATGAAGCCCGTAATAGGGAATGCGAGCTCAAAAATGCTTGCCCGTGTCGCGTCAGTATGACGAATCCCCCGATAATACATAGTCGTGCCCAGAACACCAGATAAGAGAGCGACGCCTGTGACAATGAGGAGAAACGATGAAGGATCTGCAGGCAGAGAAAGAGCACCATTAACACCGAGCAAAGTCATAACACCGAGAGCGATAACACCGAGGATTGCCACGAGACCGAGACGGAAAGCAGTCATCGTGCGAGCCTTGTATCCTTGTCCTGAGAGGTATTTCGAGAAAACCGTTGCAGAACCCCAGCACATTGCCGCTATGAGGCCAGCTAGGACAGCTCGTGTCGTGTCATCGCCTAAACTAGGTAATGAGAGTCCTCCTTTTCAGAAACTCAGAAAATACGCAGAAATAATCGCGAGTACAGCGAGCGGATAAAAGCTCTTTTTTGGTCTTTCCCCGAGGAAGATAAGCGCAGCCAATATCGCAAAGAGGGGCTGGAGCTTCAGCAGGAGAAAGAGGACACCAAATGAACTAAAATGCACATTGGCCATTGCCCAGGTAAACGCATAAGTGCCGATAAGCCCCGAGAAAAGTGCGACACCTATGAGTGCAAACCACGCCTTCATTGAGAGCTTCGGGAAACGGAGATGATTCATCCCAATAACAGCGAGAATCACAAATCCTATCGCGTGTTCGACAGTGACGATAGTGAGTGGCGAAACACCAGTAATTTGCGAACGGAGGAGTCCATCGAGACCCCACGCAATACCCGCAAAAATAATCCAAATAAAAGAAAGATTCATATTATTTTCTCTCTACGGTCATATAAAACTCAAGCGCATCACCTACTTCGACACGGACATCCCCCTTGTACTGAATGCCACACTCTTTACCTTCTTCGACTTGATTGACTTCATAGACACCTTCTTTGAGATTTTCGACTTTTCCTGATCCTGCTACTCGTTCATTACGGATGATCTTGAGCTGAGCTCACTTTTGGATATTTCCTGACACGACATTGAGACCAACAATCTGCATTTTTTCACCAGTATAGAATATCTTCAATGCTTTCCCTTCACCAACCAATACCTGATCGTACTTGATATCGATCATACCTGTCGCGATACTTTCGACTTTTTCAATGATTCGGTAGATGACCTTGTCGGAGATAAATTCGATTTCTGATTTTGAGAGGAGATCCGTAGCACTACTCACCACTGGTACGCTAAACGCGACAAGCAAGGCTCCACTCGTACCAGCCATGAGGACATCAGATTCACTGACAGCACCCACACCGGCGTGGATGATTTTGACCGCGACATCTTTGGCAGTGATTTTCTGGAGAGACGCTTTGAGAGCTTCGAGAGAACCATTTGAGTCAGATTTGAGGACGACTTTGAGGTGTTGAAGAGTACCTGTTTTGAGCTTACCCATGAGATTCATGAGGGATGCATTTTCAAATTTATTGACACTCTTACTCGATGATGCGAGCTTGAAAGCCTGAGCTTTTTCACGAGCTGCGTCGAGTGTTGGGAACATCTGCATGATTTGACCACCCTCTGGTACTACATCCAGACCAGTTATCTGGACAGGCATACTCGAAGTTGCCTCAGAGATATTTTTACCAGTAGAATCCTTCATTGTACGGATTTTTCCACACGCAGAGCCACAGAAGACAGCATCGCCACGGCTAAATACTCACGCATTGACGAGGATATTTGCGATAACACCCTGTCCCGGGTCGAGATGTGACTCGATGACGGTACCGACACCTGGTCGAGTAGGATGAGACTTGAATTGTTTCATGTCAGAGACGAGGAGGACCATCTCGAGGAGTGTGTCGATTCCTTCGCCAGTTTTCGCAGAACATGGAACACAGATAGTATCTCCACCCCAATCATCTGGTGTAAGCTCATGTTCAGCAAGGGCTCGCTTGACCATGTCGATATCAGCACCTGGTTTGTCCATCTTGTTGATAGCGACGACGACTGGAACTTCTGTTTCTTTTGCGAGATTGATGGATTCAATAGTTTGAGGCTTGAGTCCTTCGTCAGCAGCGACGACGAGGATAATGATATCAGTGAGTCTCGCACCACGAGAACGCATGAGAGCAAACGCTTCATGACCAGGAGTATCGAGAAAAGTAATCTGGCGACCATTTTTTGTGATCTGGTATGCGCCAATTTTTTGTGTGATTCCACCCGCTTCTCCCGCAGCGACTTCAGTCTTGCGAATAGAGTCGAGAATAGAGGTCTTACCATGATCGACATGACCCATGACAGAGATAATAGGCGGACGAGTGACCATGTCAGCCGCATCATCAGTTGCGAGAAGTGCATCGATATTTCCATCGAGGAGATCAGTAATACTCGAATCAGTCGAGTGAGTTTTTTTGATTTTTATGTCAAATCCTTCAGCAATCAGGAAACAAGTATCAAAATCTATCTGTGAATTGATATTCACGATAATACCATTTTTCAGGAGTTCCCCGATGATTCTCGCGAGAGAGATACCAATTTTATCAGAAAATTCTTTGACCGTGAGGAAGTCTCCGATTTCCACTTCCTGACCAGCGCGATCCACGAGTGTCTGTCTGATATCATCGACATTTTTCTCTTGTTTTTCTCCTCCGATACTCTTTTGGCGTCGAAATGTATCATCTTCTTTTTCTGTAGAGAGGAAGGTGAGCTTGTGTTTCGCCCCTCGTTTGGTAGTTTTGAAATTTTTCTTTGGTGCATCGGGCTTTCGGAAATTCCCTTTTGGAGCTCCTGGTCGTGATGATTGTCCAGGGCGAGGTGGCCCTCCAGCTCATGCAGGACGAGGGGCGCCGCCTGATGGTCGGCTAAATGCTGGTCGCGCTCCAACTGTGCCTCCTGATGAAGACCTCTGTCATCCGGGAAGTGCAGAATGAGTCGGACGGGAATGAAATACAACCGCTGGGCGACTGACAAATTTTGAGCCAAGTTCGAGCTTGCCACCTTCAGGAAGCTGAGTAGGTCGAGAAACATACGGTGGGTCTTCATTATCGAGAACTGCCTGAGTTGTGTTATATTCTTGAACAGGTTCAGGGGAAGGTGCAGAAGGCTTATCTACAGCCTGTGAGACGACTTTTTTCGCAACGATTTTGATTTTTTTCTTCTCAGTTCCAGTATCCGACTGTGTCGTGCTGGGTCCGATTTTTGCATAATAATCATCTCCGGAAGTTGGTTGCACCATAAAAAAAGCCCTATAAAATTATAGGGCATAGAGTATAAAAAAAGTATGGAAAGTCAAAGTGATTTGCGCAATTATATGGGCAATTTCATATTTCATTCTTCTGTTTCTCCGAGAATTTTTTTGTAACTGTCAGTATCTTCGTTTTCTACGCCCTGAACAAAAACATGTTTGTAGGCGTCCTTTTCTTCTTTTCTGCGGACGATGACACCACCGAGACTGAGGAAGATGGCCCCCATGAGCGTCAGTACGAGCCCAGAAACATCGAGGGTCATACTGATGTCCTGATTGACTGTCCTGGCAGCACCCGTGAGCGATATACTCACGATGAGCGTCATGAGGACTATGAGCGAACCGACACGCACATAGAGGATTTTCGGATCGAGGTTAATATGCCAGGATTTCTGGATTTTATGGCTCATATCATACGAAAAAAGCTGTATCAGAACACCCAACATGAGGAAACTAATCCACCAACCAACCCCTCCACACAAGAGAGAAAATGCGCCCATGCTCGTCGTCTCTCCTATCTGAATCCATGGGAAAAAGAGACCAGCAAAGATACTCACGACGCCCGTGAGGACAATCTTCATGCCCCAAGAAGATTTAGAAAAAAAGAACCACACATTTTCCAGGAGGCGGATAGGCAAAAAATGATGAATTCACCGGCGAGAACGAAAAGGAGTATAGGGTGACATATATGGGCGAATTTATACTGATAAGGTTCTAAGTGTAAAGAGGAATACATTGACTACCAAAAAGTTTGAGCGTATACTTATGAAAGATGTGAAATAAGCGACCAAATACTCTCATAATACTCCTCCTCTTGCTCTGGCAGGGAGTATGCCTGCTGTACGAAGGGACGATAGCATGACTCTCTTCCCTCTTGTCTGGGAAGATGCGCCCCCTCAAATCCAGGAGACTCATACGCATAGGACACTGGATAGCGGTGAATGGACCTCGGAGATTTTGGAAATTTCCGCGCTCCATCCAGATAGGGAGGAGTCTCGCGACACTTATACAGGTTATATTTTATCCAAAAAATAAGTGATAAAACGCTCAAAACATGCTGGCTTTACCCTCATAGAAGTTCTCGTTTCTGTGGTGCTATCTGGTGTGCTTCTGAGCTCAGCCTTTGCCGCATTTCAGGGCATACTCAAGAGTCAGGTACGACTGTCTGGATCGATAAATATTCAGAGAAATCTCTTTTACCTCAACGAGAAACTCTCCTCGCTCATCCGCGAAGGAGGTACTATTGATTATGAGGAGTATTTCAACCGACGCATTCTGGGGTATGACAAATCCACTACAGACGAAGGCTGGACCTATACACGAGAATCAAAGTATGGAAACGGAGACAACCCCGCTGGTCGACCACGACTCTACATCTGCGGTGTGGACAGTGGTGATGATGGTGAGGCATGCGTGACTGGGAACACAGTCAGTACCGCGGGAGGGACATGACCGCTGACATTTGCCGAATCTCTCGCTGATAATATGGCCTACGGGCAGTACGCTACTCTGGGTCTCAATTATGGATCTGAGGCTGGATTTCCTACTCCGATGAAGCTCCCTCCGATTTTCCCGATAAGTGATACAGACCTCAGAGAAAAATGAATCAGCGATCTCTACCTCATAAAAAAACTCCCCGACAACAGTTTTGAGAGGACCTATTTCCGCCACATACATGTCCAGAATCCCGAAAGTGCTACACCAGCCTGTGCGCCAGAAACAGCACTTACAGGGTGTCTCGGAAAAATTCAGATGACTCGTATAAAAAGCTGTGATACACTTCCCGCAGGTGGAGATGGTACCGTGGATGCGTGGGTACCGCATACAGATTTCGGATGAGCAACAGATGCCTGCAGTATCATCGATGATGTGGATACGATAGCGACGGCAACAGACACACTCGTCTGGGCAGATATCAGCTCTCCAGAGATGAATATCGTACATGCAGGATTTCTGCCTCGACCACTCAAAATCCCTGGACAGATGGCAGGCGCAGGAGAGGAAGCTCTCTCTCCAATGGTCCAGATTCATCTCGAGGTACAGCTCTCCCAGGGCACACTCGCACGAGGATTACTACAAGAATCAGAAAACACACCACGATTTCTCACAACATCTTTTGACCTTGGTACCCTCTAAACTATGGACAAAAATACTATAAAATTTAATGTATCACAAAACCAGAAAAAGGTTTTTACACCAAACCCAATTTCAAATATAGTCTTTCAAGATAAGCAGAACCGGGTTTTTAGGGGACACACTGTCTGAGTGGATTGAATAGAGATAGTGTGATGAAAACGGTCTATAGCGAGTTTGTGTCCCCTGAATCGTTTTGGATACTTTTTCGACAAAAAGTATCAAACGAATCATGAGTTTAGGAAATGAAAATGAAATAGCTCATTTCGAGAACGAGGATCAGCACTACTGGTGACGATTATGATCACGAGCGTGGTACTGCTTTTTGCAATGATCCTCCTCGAGCGAATCATTCCCTATTCTCGCCAGATACGAGGTCTCCAGGATTCCGTCCAGTCCTACTATACAGCCAAGAGCCAGATAGAGCTAGCAAAAAAAGATTTTCCTATCGATCGCCAAAATGTAGATATGGACGGGCGAATAAAGTCGGATACTGATGGAACGCTCTCGCTCACTCTACCCGACATAACGAGTGATCCTGGTACTCATGTCGTTGTTTCTGAAAGCACATACCTCCCTCTCAAAATAAAGCTCTTCAGTGAGGACGCAGAACCTCGCAGATTTGGTCTCAGCCAGAGAAATTCCGATTTCCATATATTGACTACCTTTAGTGGGCTCTTATTTGATCTGACAAAGAGAGACACTGTGACGCCACCATTTAGTATGGAAATGACTACTGATGGAGAAGATACAGCACTATCAAAGACGGTGGGAATTGAATTTGTGCACAATGATGATACTGGTGGTGTCACGCCTTTTTTTGGGAATAGCACTCCCGCAAACTCTCTCGATGGAATAAATATTGCAGATATCCAAAACAATACTAGCGAGACGCTCGGAGATATCGTCGGTGCGAGTAATTGTTTCTCTGCAACCTGCGCACTCAAGCTCAGTCTCACTGACACTGCATCAACAATTATACCAGTATCTTTTTCCCTCTCCACCGCTATTCCTGATCTCAACGCTGTTATCGTCGCTGACGGCATCTCACCAAATAAGACTTATCATTCTCGTATTATTGAACTCATCCCATTGATACAGGGTATTTAGGAAAAATAGTCACGAATTCTAATCTGAAACGCAACTAGTATGAGTGAAACATATCAAAAGGCGTACGATAGCCAAGTCTCTTTCTGGGTCGCATGTTAATCTGTTTCGCTACTTTCTCAAGTTCTTGCTCT